>JBOIDM010000116.1:0-3309 GCA_050740575.1 Gammaproteobacteria bacterium | reverse complement strand
GCAAACTCAAACCCGTTACCCCCGGCGAGATTCTCCTGGAAGAGTTCCTCAAGCCGATGGGGCTTAGCCAGTATCGTCTGGCCAAGGAGATCGGCGTTCCCGCGCAGCGCATCGGCGAGATCGTTGCCGGTAAGCGCGCCATCACGGCGGACACTGATCTGCGGCTGTGCCGGTTCTTTGGCCTTTCCAATGGTTATTGGCTGCGTGCTCAGATCGCGCACGACACGGAGGTCGCAGAGCGCACCATCGGTCCAGCACTCATAAAGATCAAGCCGTGGTCTGCTGCCCAGCAAAACACCGCAGTCGACGACGCTACAGGGCGCGGTTGAGCTGGGTTTTCGACGATCAAGCGACTCTTAGACTAGCAATGATGGTAACCACGACACGAAACGAGTTTCGCTGCACGCCGTCCAACTCTCGTTCCTGTGGAGTCGCTCAAGTTGCGCTCCGTCAACCGGACAAGGTAGAGCGTCGATGATCTCAGCGCAAGAAGCGCTCGAACGCCTGCGAGAGGGAAACCGTCGCTTCGTATCTGATGTTCGGAGCCACGACAGGATGATGAGCCGGACGCGGCGCACCGAGGTGGCGGCAGGTCAGGAGCCGTTTGCTATCATACTCGGTTGTTCCGACTCGCGGGTGCCAGCGGAGATCGTCTTCGATCAGGGTCTGGGCGATCTATTTGTCATCCGCGTTGCCGGGAACATCGTCGCTTCCTCTCAAGTCGGCAGCGTTGAGTTCGCCGCGGCGCGGTTCGGCACCCGGTTGGTCGTGGTTCTGGGGCATTCCCAGTGCGGGGCTATTTTGGCCACCCTGGAAGAGCTGCAGCAGCCGACGGAAAACCAGTCGCGGAATCTGCGTTCCATCGTGGATCGCGTTCGGCCTTCCGTGGAAGCTTTGCTGGCGACAGAGCTCAGACACGATCCGGATGCTCTGGTACGGCACGCCGTTCGCGCCAACATCCGCGTCTCGGCAAGCCATCTGCGACACGGATCGGAGGTTCTCGAGCAGCTGATCCAGAGAAATGGACTCGTCGTCGTAGGTGCCGAGTATTCGCTCGAGACTGGGATCGTTGATTTCTTCGACGCTGTGCGGGAAGCTGGCTAGAGGTTTACCAGGGTCGCACTCTGTAACCGCAGCCTCGGTTCGCGTCGCACCGCTATCCTGCGTTTACTAGGGTTTCGGAGGAAGAACACCTTGGATCGCCTCGAGGCGTAAGCGCCCGATCTCGCTGCCCAAGTCTGCGCCCGTGAGTCCCTGAGCGATCAAATCGTGTGCATCGATGGCCTGCGCCGCGTGCAGCGCCCGGCGCAGGTACTCCGGCTGAGGGTAAGCGCGATCCTCGAGCCCGGTGCGCCCGCGGGCATCGGCTTCGCAGGCCGTGAGGAATTGCTCGAAGCGTTCCGGTCGCCGGAAGGCATCCAGGGCTTCGAGCGCCTTGAGCAGGGTCGCGGGCCGAAGCTCGAGGGCGCGGTGACAATGGCTGTGATAGCGCGCGACCAGCACGGCGAGATCGCGGTAATCGCTGGGGATGCGATAGCGCTGGCAGAAGGCGAGGATGATCTCCGCGCCGCGCTCCTCGTGTCCGTGGTGATGCGGCCAGTGCTCTTGCGGGGTCGTCCCTTTCCCGAGATCGTGCACCAAGGTCGCAAAGCGCACGCGCGGATCTTCGCTCAAGCGCGCGGCCTGATCGAGCACCAGCATCACGTGCAGTCCCGTGTCGATTTCGGGGTGGTGGCGCGGCGGTTGCGGCACGCCGAACAGCCGTTCGATCTCGGGAAAGAGCACATGCAGGGCGCCGCAGGTCCGCAGCGCCTCGAAAAATAAGCGCGGCTTCGGCTCAGTAAGGGCCTTGTCGAGCTCCGCCCAAACCCGCTCGGGAACCAAGGCCTCGGTTTCCCCGGCGGCGACCATCTCACGCATGAGCGCCAGCGTTTCCTCGGCGATCCGAAAGCCGAATCGCGCGGCGACGCGCGCGACGCGCAGGATGCGCACCGGATCCTCGGCGAAGGCGTGCGAGACATGCCGGAGGATCCCGCGTTCCAGATCCGCGCGCCCGCCGTAGGGGTCGATGATGCCTCCGTCGGTGTCTTCGGCCATGGCGTTGATGGTCACGTCGCGGCGTTCGAGATCGGCCTCCAAGGAGACCTCGGGTGTAGCATGGATCACGAAGCCCTTGTAGCCGGGCCCCACCTTGCGTTCGGTGCGCGCGAGCGCGTATTCTTCGTGGGTCTCAGGGTGGAGAAAGACCGGGAAGTCCTTGCCGACCGCGCGGTAACCGAGGTCCAGGAGATCTTGTGCCGTGGCGCCGATCACGACCCAGTCACAGTCCGAGACCGGGCGGCCGAGGAGCTTATCCCGGACCGCGCCGCCGACCTTGTAGACCTTCACCGCCGCCGCGCGAATGTTCGTAGGATCCGATAGCGCGCCCGCTGATGCCGTTTTTCCAGAAACGCCGGGACCACCGCCTCGATCGCAACCGGCTCGATACCCAAAGCCGCGAGCCCGCTCTCACCCTGGCACACGCTCGGTACTTGCAGCGAGCGGTAATTGTCCAAGGACATGGGCTTCCCCGGAATCCGATCCAAGACTTGCGCCTGCAGATACGAGAGTCTCTCGTTTAGCGGCAGGATGCGGCGGCGTAGATGCAGGCAGGTCGCTGTATAGGCCACCAGCTCGTGCAGCGTGTATTGCCTCGGCCCGCAGAGATCATAACGCCGGCCCGCCGTCGCCGGGTTCTCTAGCGCCCGCATGAATGCCTCCACGACGTTAGCGACGTAGACCGGGGCGAAAAGCGATCGCGGGCATGCCAGGGGAAAGAAATAGGGGCTCAGCCGCAGCAACTGGGCGAAGCGGTTGAAGAAGCTGTCATCGGGGCCAAAGATCACCGAGGGTCGGAAGCTCGTGATCCGCAACCCCTCTGTGGCCGCTTGGTGCACCAGGTCCTCGGCCTCGCCCTTGGTCCTAAGGTAATGGCTGGGGCCGGCCGTGGCGTCCGCGTTGAGCGCGCTCATGTGCAAGAGGCAGCGGATAGAATTGCTCCGGCAGGCTTCCACGACGTGACGCGCCAGATCGACATGTGCATGGCGGAAGCCGCTACCGTCATCGCCGTGCTCGTTGAGAATGCCGACGAGGTTGATGACCGCATCGCATCCGGCAAGCTGGCGCGTCAACTCGGTCGGGTTGTGTACATCGCTCTCGATGAGATCCAAGGTCGGGATCACGAGCAGCTCGCGGTGCCGTTCCCGCCGCCGGGTGAGCACGCGGATGCGGTAGTCTTGGCCGCTCAGGGCATTGACGAGATGGCGCCCG
>JBOIDM010000115.1:0-4102 GCA_050740575.1 Gammaproteobacteria bacterium | reverse complement strand
ACAAGCTCGCTGGCGAGAAAGGGCTGTACTTACTCGTCAAGCTGGCGGGCAAGTACTGGCGTTTTGATTATCGTTTTGGTGGCAAACGAAAAACACTTGCGTTGGGTGTGTACCCGGACGTGTCACTGAAAGCGGCGAGGGACGCGCGCGATGATGCCCGAAAGCAGATCGCAGCCGGCATCGATCCCGCTGATAACCGTAAAGCAACAAAAGCCGCAAAGCGTGGTGACGATCCCAACAGCTTCGAGGTTATCACGCGTGAATGGGTTGAGAAGTACCGCAAAACATGGACGCCGAATCACATAACCAAGGTGGTCCGATTCTTCGAGCAAGACGTGTTTCCGTGGATCGGTAAGCGTTCTGTCAATGTCATCGCCGCTGTCGAAATTCTCTTGATGTTACGCCGAATTGAAAGCCGTGGCGCAAACGAGATCGCCCACCGTATCAAGCAGAATTGCGGACGTGTGTTTCATTATGCGATCGCCACCGGACGGGCCGAACGTAACCCTGTTGCGGATCTACAGGGTGCGCTGGAACCGCTTAAAGTCAAACACCACGCCGCGATCACAGAACCTAAAGCAGTCGGCGCATTACTACGTGCTATCGAAGGCTATCAGGGGAGTTTTGTTACCCACTGCGCCTTAGGCATCGCACCGTTAGTCTTCGTCCGTCCTGGCGAACTACGCGCGGCGGAATGGACCGAGTTCGAGCTTGACGCCGCCGAGTGGCGCATACCGGCCGAACGCATGAAGATGAGATCGCAACACATCGTCCCACTCTCAACGCAAGCCGTGGCGATCCTGCGCGAGCTGCATCCATTAACAAGTACGGGTCGCTACGTGTTCCCGAGCGTGAGAACGAATACCAGACCGATGTCTGAGAACACGGTGAACGGAGCATTAAGGCGTCTTGGTTACGCTAAGGATGAAATGACCGGGCACGGCTTTCGCAGCCTGGCGTCTACGCTGCTGAACGAGCAGGGGTGGCACCGGGACGCCATCGAACGCCAATTAGCCCATGCCGAACGTGACGCCGTACGCGCGGCATACAACTACGCCGAACACCTACCGGAGCGCCGCAGGATGATGCAGGCGTGGGGCGACTACCTGGACGGCTTGAAGAACGGTGCCGAGGTGGTAGCACTGCGAGGCCAGGTGGCTTGATTCTGGAATCCACTGGATTACAATGGATTGAAATGGATTACGGACCGGCATGATTGTACGCTTCAGGCACAAGGGCCTGGAGCGGTTCTTCAAAGCGGCCGATTATCGGGGCATACCGGCCCAGCACGCAGCCCGGATTGAGCGCATGTTAGACCGCCTGGACGCTGCCCTGCGCCCTGGCGATATGAACCTAGCCGGTTATCGTTTCCACCCTTTGAGGGGGCAGCGCAAAGGTACTTATGCTGTCTCCGTGGCCGGTAATTGGAGGTTGACCTTCCGTTTCGAGGATGAACACGCGGTTGATGTAGATCTGGAGGATTACCACTGATGCGAAGCTTGAGAGACCCGAAACGCAAGCCCACGCACCCTGGCACGGTGCTGCGCGAGGATGTATTGCCCGCCCTCGGTATGACACAGACCGAGTTTGCGCGGCGGCTCGGTGTATCGCGCCTGACGGTATCCGAGCTGTTGCTGGAAAAGCGCGGGCTCTCGCCCGAGATCGCGGTTAGGGTCGGCCGGCTGCTCAACACCACGCCGGAATCCTGGCTACGGATGCAGGAAGCCTTGGATCTGTGGAACGTGAACCAGCACCCCGAAAAGCTCGCGGCGATTCGACCTATCAAGGCAGCGGCGTGATGGATTGCAGCGCCCGTTTCGACGGGGCGAAAAGCGGGAGATCCATACCGGTCTGGCGTGGCGCTTATCTCGAAGGTCTGCGCTTTGAGGGAGGCTCTACCGATGAATGAAACAGCCAATCAACTCGATTCGTTCGACGAACGGACTAAGGACACCACTTGAAGCCCTGTTGTCAAATTTGGAAGACCTAACAGCAGCCTTGGTTCGCTTCGCGGACGAATATCAGGAAGACCCTCGCGCCGGTGCAGGCGCTGCGTTAGCAGCTTGCTGCCAGTTCTTGCGTGAGCTTGGCTTGCCGCCGCCAGTGCTCCTACCGCTTGATGATCTGCTAGAGGCTTATCACGACTTGAGCCGCGGATGCGTCGTGAAGCTTCTGGAACCGTCCCGCGTACAAGCTCGCCCGCCGCTTCTCACTGGCGAGAAGATGAAGCGCGCGGTGGCCGCGGCGGCTGTCGAACTAGAATACAGGCAGGCCAAAGGCATTGAGCAAGCCTGTTCCACTGTTGCAACCCTGCTTAACCAGAAGCTCGGTCTGCGTCGAGGACGAGGTTTTAACTGGAAAACGCTGAAGCTGTGGCGCGACAAGGTTCGCGACCGCAGTTTACAGACTATGAATGACCCGCAGGACGTAAGTGCAATCGATTACTTCGAGCACATCATAGGGGACGCCACGCTTACCGCTGAACGGCTGATCCAATCTCTGCCTTTGGAGGAGTTACCAGCACCATCTAGTAATTCGTAAGCTTCTCGCCGATCACCAAAAACCACCGTTTTTTAGTGATCGTCCTTGTTGGACCATTGCATCATTTATTAGATCAATGAGGTCCCGAAATGGTGCAGGCAAACCGTAAGACAGCAATTCAAACTCCTCATCTGCCCGCTGAGGGTTTCGTCCGACTATCCCAGATTCTTGCTGTTATCCCGATCGGCCGTTCGAGTTGGTGGGATGGTGTCAGGTCCGGGCGCTTTCCGAAGTCGGTGAAACTTGGGCCGCGCATCACGGCATGGCGCGTTGAGGATATTCGCGCCTTGATCGAACAGACCTCAGCCTAACGGGGTGCGCCATGACCCTGAAAGACAAACGCCCACCCGTCGGGGTGGGCGCTGGGAATGCTGCTTTTGGGAAGGCGGCAAAGTCCAGGGCCGATTATACCACCGTTCAAGCCGCACTTTTCTGTGTCTCTGCCGGCGACCGCGACACCTGGCTACGCATGGCCATGGCGGTTAAGTCGGAGCTTGGCGACGGCGGCTTTGACCTGTGGGACGAGTGGAGCCAGACCGCCGATAACTACGATCCGAAAACCGCGCGAGCCACCTGGCGCTCCATCACGCCAAACGGCGACGTAACTATTGGCACCCTCTACCACGAAGCGCAGCAACATGGGTTCAGGTTCAACGGCGAGACGCGACCACAACCGCCAACCGCCGAAGAAATTGCGGAGCGCGATCGCCGTAAACAGGAAAATGAGGGGGTCCGGCAACGTGGCCACGAAGATGCAGCGAAGAAGGCGGTAGCTATCCTGGCACTCTGTCGGGAGTTATCGCGAGCGCTTCGGGAACAGGCCCGAATGCTGAACAACATATCTGATACGGACGGCACTGCCTTGTTAGAGTCCGCACCGCAACGGTGCGCGGGTCCGCTACCTTCGCGGTGTCGCGGGAGTATGATATCCCCCTAGAAACCGAGGTATCGACGCATAACTGGCGGTACTTTTGACGGTATCTTACGAAAGATCCGATGTAATATACTAATTATTACAGTTAGTTATTCTTTAAGTTCGATTCCCACTCTCGCACCATGCAAGCATCCAGCACCGTCCAACCACGTCCATAAGACCCACGTATTACATAGCCACAAACGGCACTTTACCGTCTCAGACAGTCCGGAAAGGGCCCAGCCGGGGGGCACTGGGGGCAATATTGGGAAGCCGTCGCATCAAACAAATACGGTGAACCCAGCAAGGATGAGCCGCCGTTTTCTTTGTGCTACACGTAGACGAGGTGTCTTAGTCCATTTTCGACCAGATCTTTTCCCACAAATCGATTTTGATCGGGAAAAGCACGCGGTTGTAGTGATGTTTGAGCGATCCGAGTTCGACTACAACCTGGTCCGGAAAACCCGCGCGATTGCCGCGCGTGTCGACCATGATTTCCTCGAAGTACGCGCGCATCAACTCCGGGTGTTGCCAAAGTTCCACCATGCGATTGACGATGCGTGGATAGCGTTCGGGTAAGTGCTTCGGACGGACTTTCTCATTCAGAGAGGTGAGCCACTTGGATGCCGCCGGGCTGAGGTCCAGGGC
>JBOIDM010000114.1:0-3964 GCA_050740575.1 Gammaproteobacteria bacterium | reverse complement strand
GAGGGTTGCCGTGGCCCGGAGGTTGATCATTGTCACGGGCATGTCGGGGGCGGGAAAGACCACCGTGCTCAATGTCCTCGAGGATCTGAGCTATTACTGTATCGATAGCCTCCCCATAGGCCTGGCGCCGGAATTATTCTCTCAAATTCGCTCGGCCGAGCAACCGCTTTACGAAAACGTTGCCATCGGCATCGATGCCCGCAATCCGGCCGATGTATTGACAAACTTCCCGCGGTTTTTGCGGCATCAGCAAAGCGACGAATTGACGGTGGAGCTCGTATATGTAGAGGCCGGCGACGAAGCCTTGCTCAGGCGCTTTAGCGAAACGCGCCGCAAACACCCGCTCTCCGCAACTGAAGTGTCGCTCACGGTTGCCATCCACGAGGAGCGGCGTTTGCTTAGGCCGCTTGCGGAGTATGCGGATCTGCGCATCGACACCAGCCGCACTTCGGTCCACCAGTTGCGGGCTCTGGTGCGGGAACGGGTCGCGCAAAGGCGAGCCAACATCATGTCGGTACAACTCATCTCGTTTGGGTTCAAGCACGGTCTGCCCGCCGATGCCGACTTGGTTTTTGATGTACGCTGCTTACCCAACCCGCATTGGGAACCGCGGTTACGCGATCTCTCCGGACGCGATGCTCCGGTCATAGAATTCTTGGAAGCGGCACCGCTCGTACACGACATGACGGCCCAGCTCCGTGCGTTCTTGGACGCGTGGTTACCGCGGTTTGAAACGGACCAACGCAGTTATTTAACGGTCGCCGTGGGGTGTACCGGCGGGCACCATAGATCGGTATATATCGTGGAACGCCTGGCGGCCCACCTTAGTTCGCACGGACGGCACGTGCTCGTCACCCACCGCGACGGGACGGGACTTCTATGAGCGTCGGCATTTTGATCATCGGACACGACAACGTCGGTGAATCGCTTCGGGATAATGCCCTAAAGACGTTCGGAGCAGAGCCGCTGCCGCTCGCCGTCGTCAGCATCGGACGCGACTGTGAACCGGAGCGAGCGCATGCTCAAGCCAGCGCCACAATCCAAGCCCTAGATCAAGGCGACGGCGTGCTCGTCCTGACGGATATTTGTGGCGCCACACCTTGCAATATCGCGACCCGGCTGCTGGGTAAAGGGCGGGTAAAGATCGTAACCGGTGTCAATCTGCCGATGCTGCTCCGCGTGCTGAACTACGCCGATCTGAGCCTGGAGCGACTCGTCGACAAGGCCATTACCGGCGGCCGCGACGGGATCGTGGAAATCAGCGATACGGATTAGCGGCGGATGATGTTCCGTAACATTCGGATCGTAAATAAGCTCGGCTTGCATGCCCGCGCGGCCGCGCGTTTCGTGCAACTGGCGTCGCGCTTTCAGTGCGAGGTCACGATCCGCAGAAACGGCAAGGAAGTCAACGGCAAGAGTATCATGGGGGTCATGATGCTCGCCGCTCACAACGGAAGCGAGATCGAAATCCTTGCGAGCGGACCCGACGAGCAACAGGCCATCGCAAGCTTGGAGGACCTGGTGGTTAACAAATTCGGTGAGTCGGAATGAGCATTTCGCTCCACGGCGTCGGCGTTTCTCGCGGCATCGCCATGGGACGGGCTCATATTCTCCACCGCGACCAGCTCGAAATCAGCGAGTACTGTTTGACGGAAGAGCATATCGTCGGGGAAGTTCGCCGGTTCGAGCATGCCGTGATTACCGCCAGGCAACAATTGCGCGCGATCCGGGAGCATATTCCACCCGCGACCGCATCCAACATCGCCGCGTTCATCGACACCCATTTATTGATGCTGGAAGACTCGGCCTTGACGCAAGAGCCCGTGCGGCTGATTACCGAGCGTCGCTGTAACGCTGAATGGGCCTTGAAAATCCAGCGCGATGCGCTGGTGGCGGTCTTCGAGGAAATGGATGATCCCTATCTAAGGACGCGCAAGGACGATGTGGATCACGTCGTCAATCGCATGCAACGCATTTTGCTTAATCAAGGCCCGATGCGGCACGAGGTCCCCGACAGCCGGTTACGCGGCTACATCGTGCTCGCGGATGACCTCACGCCCGCGGATACGGTGCTCATGCAACATCACGGTATCGCGGCGTTCGCGACCGAGCATGGTGGCCCGACCTCACATACCGCCATCCTCGCGCGCAGCCTAGGCATTCCGAGCATCGTGGGCCTGCATCAAGCGCGCCGTTACGCGCGTGAAGAAGACCTCGTCATTATCGATGGAACCTCGGGCGTGCTTTTGGTCGACCCGGACGCCGAGACGGTCCGGTATTACGAAGGTTTGCAGGAGCAAGAGCGGGTTCATTTCGCCGAACTAATCAAGCTGAAGGGTGCGCCGGCGATCACCGGGGACGGCGTCACGATTTGCCTGGAAGCCAATATTGAGCTTCCGAACGATTTCGAATCGGTCCTGAACGTCGGGGCCTTAGGCGTGGGCCTTTACCGCACCGAATATCTCTATATGAACCGTGATCGTCCCCCGTCCGAGGAAGAGCAGTTCCAGGTTTATTCCCAAGCCTTGCACGCCCTGCAAGGCATTCCGATTACGATTAGGACGCTGGACCTCGGGGCCGACAAGCAGGCTGACGGTGGCAGCCGGCGGGAACGGGCAGTGCTCGCGAACCCGGCGCTCGGGTTGCGCGCGGTGCGTCTATGTCTCAAGGAGCCGGGTCTGTTTCTGCCCCAGCTACGCGCGATCATTCGCGCCTCGGCCTTAGGACCGCTGCGGCTTCTTATCCCGATGCTTTCCAACCTCCAAGAGCTCTACCAAGTCCTCGCGATCATTGCGGAGATCCGAGCGGAATTTCGATCGAACGCCGTCCCTTTCGATCCGGACATGCCCATCGGCGGCATGATCGAGGTGCCAGCTGCAGCGATGTGCGCCGATCTTTTTGCTAAGCAGCTCGATTTTCTCTCAATAGGAACCAACGACCTCATTCAGTACACGATGGCTATCGATCGGGTCAACGACGAGGTCAGCTATTTGTATGATCCGGTCCATCCGGCGGTGCTGCGCTTGATTCACATCACTATCCAGGCGGCTAGGGATCATAAAAAGCCCGTCGCCATGTGCGGTGAGATGGCTGGCGATCTGCGCTACGTACGTCTTCTCCTCGGGCTGGGTTTGCGGGATTTCAGCGTGCACCCGGCGGTCTTATTGGAAGTTAAGAAAATCGTCAACAATACCCGCCTCGCGGAGGTCAGTTCTCTTTCCGAGCAATTGCTGGCGGCGAGCAGCAGCAGTGAAATAGGCAACTTGCTCGGACGCATCAACGCCGGCTTGAACTAAAGCGGCCTCGACAGGATCCTATGCGCGCCGCCGAAGGCGTGCTCGAGGGAGGTATTGATACCCTATGACCCAAGCATCGCAAGATACAAGGCCGGAGACCGCGGAGGTCCTGCGGAGCATACTACAAGACGCGCTTTCGGAAGGCGATCTCGCCACCGTCGGTAAAGACCTGGCGGATCGCCATCCTTCCGAGATCGCCGATCTGATCGAGTCCCTTCCCCCGCACCAACGTTTGCAAGTGTGGCAACTGATTTCGCCCGAACAGCAGGGCGCCGTCTTATCCCATGCACAGGATGCGGTGCGCGCGGGCTTATTGGAGCATATGAGTGCGGACAGAGTGGCGGATGTGACACGCGGCCTCGCGAGCGACGACGCCGCCGACATCTTGCAGGACTTGCCGGAAACGGTGCTCGACAGCGTCTTGCGGCTTATGGACGAGCAAAACCGTGTCCGCGTGTCCTCGGTTTTATACTATCCGGAAGATACCGCCGGTGGTTTGATGAATACCGATGTCATCACCGTCCGCAGCGATGTGGATCTCGAAGTGGTCGTTCGCTATCTGCGCTGGCGTGCCGAGATCCCGGAAAAAACCGATAACCTCATGGTGGTCGATCGCAACCACAGGTACCAAGGTTTGCTTCCGATTACGGCCTTGCTTACCAATGATC
>JBOIDM010000113.1:0-4958 GCA_050740575.1 Gammaproteobacteria bacterium | reverse complement strand
GTCATCGCCGATCATTGCCGGCATGGCGGCGAGAGGGAGGATCAATCACGACGATGAAGGTTGGAGTGATCGGGCTAGGCGCAATGGGCGCACCGATGGCCATGAATCTGCACCGCGCGGGCTTGCTAGGGGCCGTGTGGAATCGGACCCGCTCGCGGGCGCAAGCCCTGGCTCGGGAGACGGGTGTAGCCATGGCCGAAAGTCCGGCGGAGCTCGCGGCGGGGGTGGACTTCGTAATCACATCGGTATCACGCGATGCGGATCTGGAAGAGGTGATTCAGCTCTTGCTGCCCGGCGTTCGGCCGGGCAGTGTGGTGGCGGACACCTCCACCGTCAGTGCCGATACCGCGCGCGCAATGGCGGCGGCGCTCAAACCGAAGGGTGCGGCATTTCTCGATTGTCCGGTCTCCGGAGGCGTGGAGGGCGCGCGAAACGCGCGCCTGGCCATGATGGTCGGCGGCGAGGAGGAGGTGCTGGAACACATTCGGCCGGCTTTGGCCGCGCTCGCCGCGACCATCGTCCACATGGGCCCTAGCGGTTGCGGTCAAGCGACCAAGGCGGTCAATCAGATCATGGCCGCGGGGATCAACCAGGCGGTGACCGAGGCCCTCGCCTTCGGTGAGTCCATGGGACTCGACCTCACGAAAGTAATCGACGTCGTGAGCCAAGGGGCGGCCGCGAACTGGTACCTCACTCACCGCGCCAAGACCATGGTGGAGGGCCGTTTTGCTCCCGGTTTCAAAGTTGCGCTTCACCATAAGGACCTTGCGATCTGCCGCGCGATGGGCGGCGGTCGGCCGCTTCCCATCGTGGAATTGACCCTGGAAAATTACCAGCAGCTCATCGATCGAGGTTACGGAGCCGAGGACATCTCGGCCTTATATCGGATCAAACTCGAGCAACTCGGGGCGGGGTAACGCGCCGCCTGCGGGCGTAGCGACCGGGCGGGGATCATGGGGACAATGAATACATTTCGACCGCGGTTCTTCAAAGCCGCATTGATTCTAGCCGCTGTCACCTCCCTAGCTGTTCTTGTGACCAGCTATCTGAGTAAAGCACCCACGGACTATGAGATTGAATTAGCGAAGATAGAAAATGACATCCTGAGCATCAAGGCCAGCGCTCCCAGCGCGTCCGCGGAAAGGGCCTTGACGCTGGTATACCTGCTTTACCTTAAGGCTACGCTCACCGGCCGTTATGATGATTTCAACGCGGCGGAAACCGAAACCAGGAACACCATACGCACACTCGGTTCCTCCGATGAGCTCTATCTTGTCATGGCCAATCTTAATTACACGTTTCACCGGCTGGATGAGACCGCGCACGACCTCGATCGGCTTTCGTCTCTCGCCGCGAGCCCGCGGGCCCAAGTGCTAAGAACCAATATAGACTTGCAACAGGGAAAATATGTAGATGCGAAGCGAGGCTATGAAAGCGTGATACAAGCTCGGCGCACCTGGGATAACCTGGCGCGCTTGGCATATCTGGAATCGAAGATCGGCGATCCTCTGGCTGCGGATCGCCTATACGGGGAAGCTCAGGACGAGATTACCGCCAAGGAAATGCGCTCCTATGCCTGGGTCGAGGTGCAAAGGGGATTGCTGGATTCACGGCAAGGGCGCTACGAAGAAGCCTGGGCACATTACCGGCGCGCCGATAGGGCCTACTCCGGCTATTGGTTGATCGAGGATCACATGGCGGAACTTCTGGGGGCGCAGCGGAAATACGGCGAAGCAATCGCGCGCTACGAGAGCGTCGTCACGCGCGCGCCGCGGCCGGAGTTTCAACAAGCCATCGGTGATCTCTATGCCTTGATGGGCCAACCCGAGCAGGCGCGGCCGTGGCACGACAAAGCGCTCGCCGCTTACCTCGCGTCGGCGCGGCGGGGCGAGGTGCATTACTTCCACCACCTCGCTTGGTTTTACGCCGATGTACGCGAGGACGGCGCCGAGGCGGTGAAGTGGGCGCGTCGGGACCTCGATCTGCGACGGAATTACGCGACCCGGGAAGCGTTGGCCTGGGCGCTGTATCGCGCCGGCCGGATCCCCGAATCTCTCGCTGAAATCAAACGCTCGCTCTCGGCCGGTGTGAAGGATGCACATTTGTTTTTCCATGCGGCGATGATCTACCTCGCCGCCGGCCGCACCAGCGAGGGTAAGCAATTTTTCAAAAGAGCGGCTGCAGTGAACCCGCGATACGAAGCCTTCCATGTGCATCGTTGAGCGGCATCGGCTCGGGCGCGGCGATTGGGCGCGGTATTGTCTGCTCGTGTTGGCGCTGTCCGCCGCCCGGATTGCCGGGGCGCATCCGGTGGCACAAGGCGCGCTGGAGATCGAGATTCTTCCGGACCGCATCGAGCTGCTCGCGACCGTGTCGCGCGAGGAAGTGCTCGTGGCCGCGGCCTTCGGCGGGCAAGAAGGCGTTGCGTATCCGGAAGCGGTGCGCCACCACGGAGCTTATCTCCTCGCGCATTTCGAGGTCAGGGCCGACGGGCGCGTGCTCGATGGGCGCGTGCTCAAGGTTTTAGATCAAGCCGTGCGTCCGGTTTACACGATCGAGTATCAGCTGAGGGGAGGTGCACCGGCGCGCATCGAGTTACGGCAGGACGTGCTGCGCGAGTTTGAGTTCGCGCCGGGCAATCCGTGGGAAGCGAGCTACCTCGTGCGCATTGCCCAGCAGGGGCAGCCACCGGTCGAGGGCTTATTGCTGACTTCGAAGGAAGCGCTTGAATTCGATTTCGAGCGGGACGGGACGGCGGGCGGGCTTGGCGGGGCGCGGATGGCCGCTGCTTTCATGCGCCACGGGATCACACACATCCTCGGCGGCTACGATCACCTGCTTTTTGTCGGCGCATTGGTGCTGGCGGTCGTGAGCCTTTGGGATTTGATAAAAGTGATCAGCGCCTTCACGCTTGCCCACACGCTCACGCTCGCCCTGGCGGCGTTCGACCTTATCCGGCTGCCGGCCGCCATCGTCGAGCCCATGATCGCCGCGAGTATCGTCGTCGTCGCGGCGCAGAACCTCTTCTGGCCGCATCAAGCCCGAGGCTGGAGTCGGGCGCTCGTGGCGTTCGTTTTTGGACTCTTCCACGGCCTCGGCTTCGCCGGCGGATTGTTGGATGCGATGGCCAGCCTGCGCGGGGCCGGGGCCGGGTTGGCTATTGCGGCCTTCAGCGTGGGTGTCGAGATCGGGCATCAAATCGTGGTGTTGCCGGCCTTCTGCGGGCTGCGCTTGGTGCGGCGCGCGGCGCGCGGCGCAAGCCGCAGCGAGCGGCTGGTGCAATGCTACGGCTCGGCCGTGATCTCGCTCGCCGGGATGATTTACCTCGTCGCCGCCTTGCGTTAAGGCGCGATTTTCACGCCATCCGCGTAGTTATTCATACAGTCGTGGGTATTGACCTACTATATTCGCCTGGACATAATGAGAGAAGCCGATGGGCGCCCGTTCCGGGTTTTCACGACGAACACGGACGGGCGCGGAGCAGGAGTTGCGGAGCGTTGCATAACAAGGGGGAATGCATATGACTACGGCAGCGGAATCGGGGACCAACAGCGGGCGCATGAAGCTAGGCCTCGCGCTCTCGGGAGGCGGTTTTCGCGCCTCGTTCTTTCACCTGGGCGTCTTGGCCCAGATGGCGATGCGGGGCTTGCTCCGGCGGGTGGAGGTAATCTCAACGGTCTCCGGTGGCTCGATCATTGGAGCGCTATACTACCTGCACCTGAAGCGGCTCTTGGAATCGGAATCGGACACCGATCTGACCGATGGGCACTACCAGCAGATGGTTGAGCGCATCGAACGCGATTTCTTCGCGGCGGTTCAGACCAATTTTCGCATGAGCACTTTCGCCGATCCGGCCGCGAACTACAGGATGCGGCAGCCCAACTACTCGCGCAGCGATTATCTCGCGGAGCTCTACAACGACCGCCTCTACCGAGGAGTGCTGCCTGGACTCGATCACTCTATCAAGATGCGCGAGCTTACGATCCTTCCCAAGGGAACGAGCTCGGCGTTTCAACCCGAAAGCGACAACCCAGGTCGCAGCGCTAAGGTCCCTATCCTCCTTATCAATGCGAGCACGCTCAACACCGGCCGGAACTGGCGTTTCGCGGCGGAGCGCATGGGAGAACCGCCGCGCGAGGATGTGCTATCGAAAGAAATCGACCGTAAGGCGATCCGCTTGCGCCGGCCGCCGTCCTATACCGAGATCCCGCCACACCAAGTGAACTTTACCCTGGGCCATGCCGTGGCCGCCTCCGCGTGCGTGCCGGGGATCTTTCACCCGCTCGCGGTAAGTGGCCTGTACCGCGATCCCGAGACCGGAGGCGAGATCCGCGTCGAGTTGGTCGATGGCGGCGTCCACGACAACCAGGGGATCCAGGGGCTTTTGGACCAGGTATGCACGCACTTCGTCGTGAGCGACGCCTCGAAACAGCTCGACGCGGACCATAATCCCGAGACCGACTTCGGACCGGTGCTCGGCCGTGCCAGCGCGATCTCCCAGGACCGGGTGCGCGAAGAGCAGTTGTTCCGTTTGCTCGGCGCCACGGACCGATCGTGCATCGCTTTTATGGATCTGCGGGCGGGATTGACCACTCGCGCTATCGCCTGGCTGGGACGCGACGGGCAGCCCGCGGCCGCCTCGCAGTTCCTGCGGCCTACGCTCTCGGCCCCCGACTTTCATGTCGATGAGCGGGTCCAGGCGCTGGTGTCGGGGATCCGGACCGATCTCGATTCCTTTACCGAGGTCGAAGCCTGCACCCTCATGGCGGACGGGTATCTTATGAGCGCCCCGGAGCTGACTAAGCTGGCGGAGAGCGTGAGCGGCCGGCCGGGCGGAAGTGCGCGGCCCGTGGAGGTGGGACCGCCGGCGTGGGGTTTTCTCAAGATAAATCCCTGGGTGGAACGCCCCAACGACGCCTATATCAAACAGATCGAAGTAGCCTCCCAACAGTTCCTCA
>JBOIDM010000112.1:0-2980 GCA_050740575.1 Gammaproteobacteria bacterium | reverse complement strand
GATCAGTTCCGCCGGTACGATGAAAGGCGCCGAGCGGCTGCGAAGTTCGACGGTGGCCGCCAGCGTGCGAGTCCGCGGTACGACAAAAGCAACCTCGGGCCGGGCGCGCACGGACGCGAACCATTCGGGTGTGTACCGGCTGCTGCCGAGCGGGCGGATCTCGCGTTTGCCCGGGTCCTCGGACAGGCTCGTCATCATGTTCGTGATGATTCCGAACTTGACACCGAAGAGCACCATCAAAGGCGCGAGCACCGCGGCCAAGCCCAAGATAAAACAAGCGGACATATGCCATTCGTGGCTGTAGTCCCTGTAGGCAAGGCTAGCGATGTTCCGCCACGACGACATCCAATCGCCTCAATCCTTAAAGGTCGATTCGATCCACCGTCCCCCGTCGCGTTCGCGGGAATCCTGGTGCAGGCTGCGAAAATCGTGCTTATAGATCTGGGCCCAATCGTGACTTGCGGCGATAAACGTCACCCCGATTTCCTTTACCAGCTCCATGACGGCGCCCATGATCTTGCGCGCGGTAATGGGATCGAGGGATGCCGTCGGCTCGTCCGCGATCACGATGGAAGGCCGGTGGGCCAGAGCCCGCGCAAACGCCGCACGCTGCCGCTCCCCGGCCGACAGCAGGCCGGGAAATTTGTCGAGCTGGCGCTGTATCCCGAGCACCTTCGCCAGATGCTCCACGCTCCCGTCCTCAGGCATGCCCAATAGCCGACGAGAGAGATTGATGTTGTCGCGCACCGTGAGATAAGGCAGCAAGCCTCCGGTTTGCAACACATACCCAAGGTGCTTTTTCCTGAGATCGCCGAGCCGGTTCTGGTCGCGCTTGGTCCATGCCGCCGCGACGTCGATGGGGTTCTCACCCCGGGGGATGAACGTAAATCGCGCCGCCTGGTCGGGCCGTAAGATCATCGCCAGCACGTCGAGGAGCGTACTCTTCCCGCAACCACTGTAGCCGACGAGCGCTATCGCTTCTCGGTCTTCGATTCGAATCGAGGGAATGAGCAATCGAAATCCGGTGCCGTTCGTCGCCCGTGTCTTGACAATCTCCTTGAGGTGATAGATCGCGCTCATCTAGGGCAGCATATCGAGGAGCACCGGGAATACGGATTCCCCGCTCACCGGACCGCCGTCGAGCGACACCCAAAGATCGGTATGGTCGTGCAACGCCTGGTAATAACTGACCTTGCTCTCCAGGCGGCTCACAAAATCGACCTGCCGCTCTGCCGGCCATTCTTCCCAATCCGAGAGCGACAAGCCCGTGACTTCGCTGACATAAGGCAGGTCCTCGACATATTCGTTCAAATAACCGAGCTCGGCCAGGGACAGGCCGGCGCCTTCGGCGACGGACTTCGGATCACGGCTCAAGCGGGCTGCCATGCTCTTGAGCTCGTTGATAAAATTGCGCGGCGATAAGACCCCCTCCTCGGCGAGATCCAGCGCCTGCTGTAAGCCGTTGCGTAAATCGCTCAATTGATCGCGGCTCATGAGCACGCGCACCTCAATCGAGGAACGCTTGGGGTCTTTAAAATCACGATCGACCAGCCAGGCATCGAACACCGCCGGCGGACGCTCCCCCTGCACCTTGCGCAAGTAACGCATCTGCAGGGCGTAACCGAGCTTCGCGACTTTTTCCTTGAGCGCGACCAGATCTCCTCGACCCTCATTCTCGTGCTCGGGCGGAAGCGCTGTGTCACCCTTGGCCACCTTACCGACCTGCTCCGCCAGCTGGTCCGAGAGAGTCTGGAGCACCCGCCCGAAATCCTCCACCTCGCCCATGCCGACACCGTAATAAAGATCGCCGATACCAGGATATTCAGACAGACGCTTGTACTGCCGCTCGGCCTTGCGATGATTCCTCGCTCCCCTCGGCGTGCGCAGGTGCAATACCCAGAGCGCGATACCGCGATCTTGAGCCAGTTGCCGTATTTCGTCCACACCGAGGCCCGTGCTCGAAAAGGCATCAGTTTTTTCGCGCGCGCCGGCATCGGTCACCAACACGATGTTCCGGGCATCGAAATCCTCCCAGGGATTGGCGTCAATCGCGCTCTTGATGCCGGCGAAAGCATCCTCGATGAAGTCCGCATTGGACATGGTCGCGGCATCAAGGCTTTGCACTTGGCTGAAGAAGCGTTCGGGCTCCCCACCCTCCTTTAAACTCACGAAGTTCCGGACCAAGTACTGCGACTCGGGCGCGGCGCGTACAACATCCCGATAGCTTGTCAGCCCGAAACTGACTTGATTGCTCAATCCAGCAGCATCAATGGTGTCATAGACCTTGCGCACCACCTCGCGGGTGCGCTCGATGTAGGGACGCATCGACTGGGTGGAATCGATGACGAACACGATCCCGCTGCGGTAGCTCGGCGCCTTTTCGTCCGGCGCATTTTTCATTGGCGCTGCGGCGGGCGCCGCGCTTTCCAATGGTACTGAGGCCACTTGAAGCAGGCGTGCTCGTTCGGTCCCAAGGTAAGTGTCCTCATGCCGCTTGATTGGGACGAGGTAAAAATCCTTTTCGATATCGATATTCGCTTCCGGCTGAATCGCGACTACCGGCGAATCCGGCGACAAGGTGCCGAGCACCGCCTCTTGGTAGAGCCGGGAATAGGTCTTCAGATCCTGATTTTCAACCAGGTGCTTCAGAGACTTTCGGTCGCGAAACAGTAGCACGCGGTCGATGTCCTCGGGAGCCTTAAAGGTCACGGTCAGCGCTTGATGCCAGGGGATTAAATTATCCTCCTGGATCCAACCGAGCACGCTACCATGACTGTCGCTACCGACCCTTACCCACTTGCCGTCTTTCAGTTCTTTGCGCCCATAGGCATAGAATACCGTGAACGGGATCACCGGCTGCGCCGCGGCGTCCAAGCTGGGTTGCGCGTAGAGGCGGCTGCCTGGATTTGCCAGTGCGCGCTGGTACAAGGTCCGCTTGCCGGGCATTAGCAGCGGCCGCTCAGCGCTGTCCTGGGCCAAG
>JBOIDM010000111.1:0-13087 GCA_050740575.1 Gammaproteobacteria bacterium | reverse complement strand
TCAACACGAAGCCTTGTCGAAGGTGTCCATCGAGCGGAGAGGGGCGCATTCGAAATTGCGGGTCCATATCGGTGTCGTCGCGTTCGGACCTCATGGGGGGACGGCGGAAGAGCACCTTAACCGCGCGCGCTCGTTAGCGGAGCAGGTGGATGCGGCTGGGGGATACAAACTCGACCTGTCAGAATGCGGCGGGATATCGAGCAGGCGCGAGAAAGGAATTGACTGGGAAACCCACCTCGATCACGCGCTGTCCAATGAATCAATCATTCCCTACGCTCAACGGGTCACAGCCCTGCAGTCGGCGGAAAACCTGGCGCCCCTTTATCGGATCGTCCCACGCTTTTTATGCGCGGAGGAGGTCATTGCAGTGCCGCTTGAATACGAGGCGCCGCGCTTGGCCCCTAAGGTTCGCATCCTGGAGCATTTGCTGTTACGAGAAAGCATTCAGTGGATGGGGGCCCATCGCAACCAGGCCGCGCAGACGGGCGCGTATGTCTTTAGACTGTCAAGCGATTCATTGAACGACGCGGGACTAATCGAATATGTATTGAAACTGCTGACGGAACATCCGGTGCCGCCCGGTAAGGTTTGCTTTGAGGCGACCGAGGACACGGTCCTCGCGAATGCGGAACCGGTACACCATTTTATCCGCACCGTGCATGAATTCGGCTGCCGATTTTCCTTGGCATGCCTGGGCCAGAATACTGCGAAGCATGCGCTACTTGGCGATCTTCCGGTCGACTTTTTCGCGATCAGCGGGACGTTCGTCAGCGACATGACGCATAATTTAAAGGCGCACGCGGTGGTCCAATCGGCGCATGAGCTGGGCCGATTATTCGGCGCGAAGACCGTGGCCGAAAACGCCGAGGGGGAGGAGGCTCTCACCGCGCTCCGCAACATCGGGGTGGATTACGCCGTTGAGCTGACGCCAACAGCGCTGCATCTGTCGGAGCGTTAATACGATGTCAGCCTTGCCGGCGACGATCGGCAAGTACCAAATCACAGGGATCGCCGGCCAGGGCGCCATGGCCACGGTTTACGTCGCTTATGATCCCGTCATCGATCGCAAGCTTGCGATTAAGGTAAGCAAAATCCCGGTAACGCTCGAGGAAGACGTGGAGACACGCCAACAGCAAAAGCTCTTCTTCAATGAAGCCCAAACTGCGGGTGCGCTCGATCACCCGAACATTCTCAGGATCTACGACGCGAATTACGAACAGGGTCTGTGTTATATCGCGATGGAGTATGTGGAGCAGGCACGCACCCTTAAGGCCTACACTGAATCGGGCGAACTGTTACCCATCGAGCAGGTAGTAAAACTGATACGCCAGTGTACCGATGCCTTGGTGTATGCCCACGGCAAAGGGGTCACTCATCGCGACATCAAACCCGCCAATATTATGCTGACTTCCAAGGACGACGTTAAACTAGGCGACTTCGGCATCGCGCAGCGCGCTAGTGCTGATCAAACGCAGGTCATGGGCTGGTTTGGATCCCCGCTCTATATGTCGCCAGAGCAGGCGCGGGGGGGCGATCTTACAGGGCAATCCGATATCTTTTCGCTCGGGGTTGTGAGCTATCAGCTACTAACTGGAAAGACGCCGTTTGCCGCGCGCGATATACCGGTGGTGATCAATAACATACTAAAAAAAGATCCGGAGCCCGTCGAAGCATTGCGGCCCGAGGTGCCCAAACGTTTGGCCGCCATCGTCAAACGCTGTTTACAGAAAGATCAGACGCTTCGTTATCAATGCGCGGCGGATCTCGGGGCCGAGCTCGCAATGCTAGCCAAGGAGATCAGCGATCCTCAGTTGGCGCTGCCGGAGGAAGAGAAGGTCCGGTTCGCCCGGTCCTTAAAGTTTTGCAAGACCCTCTCAGCAATGGAAGTGATCGATCTTGTAAAGATCTCCGTGTGGGAATCTTACCATCCTGGCGCATGCATTCTGCAGCAGGGCGCTGTTGGAACCGCTTTTTATATCGTCGTTTCCGGGGAGATTAAAATCCAAAAAGACGGCAAGGACATCGCCGTATTAGGGGAAGGCGAATGTTTCGGCGAGATCGGCTATCTCACCGAGGGACGGCGCAGCGCAACGGTGGTCACTACCCAAGCAGCCACGGTAATGAAGATCGACATCCCCGTTCGAGACTGGGCCTCGCTGCCCACACAGCTGCGGTTGGGCAAAGTGTTTCAGCAAGTTCTGATCGAGCGCTTGATCGAGTCCAGCAAGGCACTCGCGAAGGCCTTACCTTAAAGCTCCGGGAAATCGCGGTTAGGCTCCTCCGCCGGCGTGGACATTATCGGTGTCATGGCGGAAAATGCCCCGCATCGCCCGGCCGTCCCAACCAAGCAGTGGCCGCGCGCTACCGGAACTTATTCGGGCGTCGATCAAATGGCCTACCAACACATCGAGTTTCCGCAGCAGGGTCAACGCCTACGCATCGAGAACGGCCGGCTTGTCGTCCCCGATCATCCCATCCTCGCTTACGTCGAAGGTGACGGTATCGGCCCCGATATCATGCGTGCTTGTCTGCGGGTTTGGGATGCGGCGATCGAGCAGGCCTATGGCGGCCAGCGCAAGGTCCATTGGATGGAGCTTTATATGGGCGAGAAGGCTGCCGAGAAATACGCCGGCAATGTCTTTCCCGACGAGATGAAGGAGGCGTTACAGCAAGTCATCGTGTCGATCAAAGGACCGCTCACGACACCCGTGGGAGGCGGTTTTCGCTCGTTAAACGTGGCTCTGCGCCAGGACTTGGACCTCTATGCTTGCGTGCGCCCGGTTCGTTATTACCCAGGAGTGCCTTCGCCTTTACTCCAGCCAGAATCCGTGGATGTGGTGATCTTTCGCGAAAATACCGAAGACGTTTACGCGGGGATCGAATATCAGGCCGGAAGCGCCGAAGCCAAACGAGTCGAGCGCTTCCTGAAGGATGAGATGGGAGCCGAATTCTTCGATGACTCCGGCATCGGGATCAAGCCGATCAGTGCCTTTGGCAGCAAACGTCTAGTTCGCAAGGCGATCCAGTATGCGCTCGATCACGACCGCGAGAGTGTCACCCTCGTACACAAGGGCAATATTCAGAAGCACACGGAAGGCGCATTCCGTAACTGGGGCTATGAGGTTGCGCGCGAGGAGTTCGGCGATCGGACCATCACCGAGGCCGACCTTTACAGCGTCCACGGCGGTAAGCAACCCAAGGACAAGGTGGTCATCAAGGACCGGATCGCCGATATTATGTTTCAACTGATGCTGTTACGGCCGAATGAGTTCGACGTGATTGCGACCACGAACCTCAATGGCGATTATCTCTCCGACGCCATCGCTGCCGAGGTAGGCGGGGTGGGGATCGCCCCGGGCGCGAATATCGGCGACTTCGTGGCGGTGTTCGAGGCCACCCATGGTACGGCCCCTAAATACGCCAATCAGGATAAGGTCAACCCCGGCTCACTCTTGTTCAGCGGTGTCATGATGTTCGAATACATCGGTTGGAACGAGGTAGCGGACCTCATTACCTTTGCGTATCCAGAAGTCATTCAGCGAAAGATTGTGACCTATGATTTTGCGCGCTTGATGCAAGGCGCGACCGAGGTTTCGACGAGCCGATTCGCGGATGCGTTGATCGATCAGATCAAGGCCAAGGTCGATATCGAGGCGCGCCGCAGGGAGTGGTTCACCGCCGTTCAATCCGAGAGGGAGGAGCGCGAGGCGCGGCGCGTGGCGCAGCCCTTCGTCGAAATGCGCGCTTCGGGGCGGACACCGCATACTGTGGCCGACATCATGAATCACATCAGGACCGTTAAGCCCGGGGTATTCGTCGCTCAGGTGATGCACTTGATGCGCGAGCACGGCATCAGCAGCGTGGTCGTGGAGCCCGGCCGGGATGGCCTGTGGGCGATTATGACCCAGCGAGATATCATCGGCCGGATTATCCACGCCAATCGTTCCCCGGCGCGCGTCAAGGTGGAGGAGATTGCTACTAAACCTCTGGTTACCGTGCCTATCGAAATGTCCTTGCAAGAGTGCGCCTCCAGAATGGTGGAGTCGCATATTCGCCGTGTCGTCGTAGAACAGAGCGGCTTGCCTGTCGGTATCGTGAGCGATACGGATCTGTTCCGGATCGTGGATGAACTCGGTTGGGAACCGGTGGTTTTGTAGCGCCATGGCGCGTCGCCGAGAGCGACCAATCACGCTAGCCGGAGCCGGATTCACGGTACCGGCTTGTGCTCTGCGCAAAGAGCAAGCTCGACGTCATGTGGAGTTGCAGAGCCTGAGCTGGTTCAGCACGTACTCCGTCGCGCGCGCCACCGCCAAACCGATGGTCATGCCTTGGGCAAGCCCGGTGGCGATTGCAGAGGCTAGCGTGCATCCCGTGCCGTGCAAATAAGAGGTCTTGATGCGAGGATGCTGAAACGCCTCCACCCCTTCCTTGAAAACTAAAAAATCAGTGACCATATCTCCAGGTCTATGACCGCCCTTCAAAAGAATAGCCCGAGGACCTTGTTCGAGCAAGCGCTTGGCGGCGGCGATCATGTCCTCGTCGGTGGCAATGCGCATGCCCGTGAGCCGCTCCGCCTCGGGAATATTGGGCGTTAAAACAGCGGCGTGCGGAAAGACGCGTGTCACCAGACGTTTGACACCCCGAGGATCGAGCAGAGTCGTGCCACTGGTCGCAAGCATCACCGGATCGACCACCCAGGGTATGCCGGGTGCCCGGGCTTCCATCAGATTGCAGATAGCGTCGATGATTTCGGCACTGTAGAACATGCCGGTCTTGATGCAGTCGGCGCCGATGTCCTCGATCACGGCTTCGGCCTGGCGGGCTACGAAAGCGGGATCAATGCCGATGATCGCATGGACGCGCTGTATGTTTTGCGCCGTCAGCGCAGTGATCGCGGTGGCCGCGCGACCGCCGAGGGCCGTGATGGCCCTGATGTCGGCCTGAATTCCGGCTCCGCCGCTCGAATCGGACCCGGCGATGACCAGTACGCGGCCCTGCATGCGATTCAGACGCTGGGGGTACCGCGTTTCTCCAACAGATAGTCCAACCACAGAGCGGAGAGCTTTTCCTGAACAGAGTTCTGCCGCAGCCGCGCGTTCAAGTGCGGGAAGTCAACCCGATCCAGTTCTTGGTCCTGGTTGTAACACGAATAGACAAAATATTCCTGGCCGGTATCGGGATCGATGTGCTTGCACAGGCATTGCGCGCATACGCCCTTCATCATGCACTGCATGGGCGAGTTAATCGAGCCGATGGCGACGTGCTTTCGCTTCAGATAGGGTTTCAGTATCCCATAGCGGGCTTCTTTCACGGCCGCCATCATGCGATCGGAACCAATGGCGATGATATGTTCGACATCATCTAGGTGTATCGGCGTATCTCCGATCTTGCCCTTAGCATAGGCCACCATGGCCTCAAGGATGTTGCCTATGAAACTCTTGTCCTGCGGCCGCGTGACCGCTATCGGCCGTGCCGTGGGTGCGGGATCCACGGACCACACGATCACATCCGACGCGGCCTCGATATCCTTGACCTTGAAGACATCATCGCGGTTCTTGTAACCGGCGAAATAAATCACTCGATTGCCGCCCGCGCGCAAGGCTTTACCGATCGAAAACAGCACCGCATTGCCTAATCCGCCGCCCGCGAGCATGACGGTTTTGCCCGAAGGAATATCGGTCGGCGCCCCGGTCACCCCCATCACTACGACCGGGTCCCCAGGTTGCCATAGCCGGCAGAGTCGGGAGGAGCTTCCCATCTCGAGCGTAATCAGCGCTATCAAGCCTTTTTCCTTGTCCACCGAGGCGCCGGTGAGCGCCAAGCCTTCCGCGGCCAAAACAGTACCTTCCACTCGCGGGGCGAGCGTCTCGAGGTTTTGAACTCGATAAAACTGACCGGGACGAAACTTGCGCGCTTGCATCGGCGCGTGGACCACGACCTCGATGATAGTGGGCGTGAGCCGCTTTACCGCCACCACAGTCGCGAGCAGTGACTCATCCAGTTTTCCATGGAATGTTCGGAGCGTTTGATCGCGGATGTGCTGATCGGCCGGATCGAGTTGGCACAGCTCGCGTTCAAACAATCTCACGATGTACGAATAGCCGTCACGGGCGCTGGCCATTGCTTTGACAACATTCCCCGCGTACACCGGATGGTTGTCCCCATAAAAAGTAATATACTTACCTTGCCGTTGATACGAGGTGAAGGGCGCGCGCTTGCCGACTTTCGGCGCGGTGAGATCGTGCATTGCTTGCAGCCCGCACGCATTCGGCTCATATCTTTGATAGAAATGGGCTTTTGCGTCCATCTCGAAGCTGCCAGGGTGTTCGCTTTCATAGATCGTATTGGGCGAGGTGCCGGCGGCGATGAAAAGGCTGCGCAGCGGTACTTCAACCTCATCGTCCGTGCCGATCCAGCGACCGTCCTTTGCAGTCGAACGCTGGAATCGCACCGCGCGCAGATGGCCGAAGCGATCGCCAATGGCCTCGCTAGGGCTCATGCCTTCCGCGAAGCCGATACCTTCCTCCAGCGCTTTCTCGATCTCTTCGTGGTTCTGTCGGTACGCCGGTGCATCACGAAGACCCTTACGGTAGAATAATGTCACCCCGCCCCATTGCTCGAGCAACGGCAGGAAATTTGGGGTTCCGCCGGTTGCAAGAGCGCGCACTCGCTCGGAGCGTATTGACCGGCCATGGGCGAGAAATTCATCCAGGATCAGCAGTTCTTCTTCGTCGTAACGAGCGCGCACGGATTGCTCTTCATAACGCTTGGACAGCACTTCGTAACGCCGCAGGATCCTCTCGACCTGAACCGGATAATAAGCGAGCAGCTCGGTAGCCGTGTCGATCGCGGTGAGTCCGCCGCCAATAACGCCCGCGGGGAGACGCACCTGAAGGTTGGCGAGGGAGGAATGTTTGGCGGCGCCGGTCAGTTGCAGCGCCATGAGAAAATCCGAAGCCTTCCGGATCCCCCGCATGAGGTTATTCCCAAGCTCGATAATCGTGGGTTTGCCCGCACCGCTCGCGACGGCGATGTGGTGAAAGCCTAGATCCCAGGTCTCGTTGATCGTCAGCGTGCCACCGAAACGGATACCGCCGTAGCAGCGAAACGTCCGCCGCCGGGCGAGCGTGAGATAGATGACCTTGAGAAAGTTCTTGTCCCAACGGACGGTGATGCCGTATTCCGCCACCCCGCCGAAACCCGTCATGATGCGGGTATCCAAAGTTTCGTAAAGCTCGCCAAAATCCCGGACCGGCCGCGGTGGTTGATCCCAATCGCCAGTCAGATCGCGCGGCAACGGCTCGATCTTCAAACCATCGATGCCGACCACGCCGAATCCTTCGTTGAGTAGGTAATGGGCTAATGTGTATCCCGCCGGGCCGAGCCCAGCGATAAGCACATTTTTACCATTGTAGGGCAGGGCCACGGGGCGTTTGACATTGAGCGGATTCCACCGCGTGAAGAGACCGTAGACCTCGAAGCCCCACGGCATGAACAAGACCTCGGTCAGGACGTTGGTCTCGATCTGGGGTATGTTGACGGGCTCGGTCTTCTGGTAGATGCAGCCCTTCATACAGTCATTGCAGATCCGGTGACCCGTGCCCGGGCACATTGGGTTGTCGATCATGATGAGCGCGAGCGCTCCGATATTGTCCCCCTGGCGCTTGAGCACGTGCATCTCGGAGATTTTCTCTTCCAGCGGGCAGCCGGTAATCGTTACCCCTAGCGGGTTTACCTTGTAGCTCCCATCCCGGCGGTTACGCATGCCCTTGGAACACGAATCGGTATCGCGATCGTGACAATAAATACAGTGATCTATTTCGTACAGAACATGACGCTCGTCGCCGCGCGGATCGGTCAGAGTAAAGCCGTCGCGCCGTCGGCGTGTATCCCTAGGTCCCATCAGAACCCGATAGCCGTCGCGCTCAAGCTGCTCACCATGGACCAGATGCTGGAAGTCGGTCTTCTTCGGTCGCTTGAAGCTTATCCAATTTGCCACGGTTGCGTTTAGTTCCGTATCATGGCGTGCGGCGAAACTCCAACGCTCGATGCGATCATAAAGCGCGAGCAAGAACTCTTGAGCGCTACCTTCGGCCAAACAATCGGCAAAGTCGGCGCGTGCCTCGGGGTCGGCCTCGATACGAGCTCGAATCGCGAGCACCTCCTGCTCTAAACACGTATCGCTATCCCGGGTCCTCGCGGCGCTGCGTTCCCGCAGACGCCAAAGCTCGCTCCCGACTACGGCAAGCGTGCGCTCCGGATCGCTCGCGTGCGCGCCAGCGATGATGTGTTTTAGAATCTCGATTTGCCGCTGCAGGTGCTGGAGGTCCCAAGTGATTAAATCCTCCAGCCTGAACTTTTCTTGCGCTTTCGCTAGGACTTCGTTGCGGTAGACGAAAACCGTGTCCAGCTCTTCTTGTATGGCAGTACGTTGGCGGTCGCGCTCGCTCGCAACGCCGAAGAGCGTGGCGACAAATTCCCCGACGTAGGGCGCCATGCGCACGAGCAAGTCCGATACCGTTTGCGGCGGCAGTCCTGCGCCCAATCCCTCGCGGTATTGCCCGAACTCGGTAGATAGCGCGGCGTTGCGATCTGAGACGTAATCATAGAAAACAGCAAGCAAATCCCGTAGTCGGTGGGGCTCGTATAAGTCCGCGTAGTCAAACCCGGAAAATCCGAGCGCTAGGTCTATTTGCGGGGATGCTGACACGCCGGCCGCGGAATGTGGCGGGACGCGTTCGGAAAACTCCATGACAAATGGTTTATAGAAAACGCCTCACTACGCCACAGGCCAATCGTTGAAGGGATACGGCTTATCCTCCGAGTTGAAGGTCACATACACCAGCACCTGGTAGATATAAGCGCTGAGTTGCTGCCCAAAGTCCGCAAGGCGCGGGTTTATTTCGCCCGTCACGAGCTTCGAGCCAAATTGAAACAGCGCGACTCCCCAAGCGACGAGTTCGGCGGCGGTGTAGATAAGCGCGAACAGCAGCATGTAAGCGCCTCGCTTCCAGGTCTCGCCGTTCTGAAAATGCTCCGCAAAATCCATGGCATGCTCCCCTTGCTAAAGCTGCCCATGATAGACACAAAAAACTTTTAATGCCATGCTCGCGCCCGCAGAGAGGGTAGCACGGATGTGTAGCTTGGATGACCCTAGAACCGTCGCGCGTAGCGGAGATGAATGACCCTCCGCAAGCACAGCGGCGGTAATACGAGCACGAAGAAAGCCGCTAAGCCAGGTAACGGGCGATAAGCTCCCGGCCTTGGCGGGTAATGAACCCGTCCTCGGTAATGAGCCCAGCGTCGATGCAGGTGTGGTAGAGTTGGAGCGATCTACCGCTCGGTACATAGACGGTGCCGTCTCCATAATGATGGACCAGCAGCCGTGCGAACTCGCCCGTGTTTGCCGCCATCGCGTCAAATGTATCCATCTCTCGCTTCCCGATCACGTCGGCCCGCATCATAAATATGTGTCCGGATCCTCACCGGACTCTACGTGGTTTGTGTGCCCATGGATTTAGCGCACGCTGATGTCCCATATCGACGGCAAACGCGGGAAGATTAGGCTGCGGGTAGCCATGACGCCGCTAGAATAGGCGGCAGGAACCAAAAGATCTGCGAAAAATTACCACCTGGTTTGTAACTTATGCATGGTTTACAGGCGGCAACCCTTTTTGGCTGCAGCCCCGGCCGGGCCTGCGGGTTGGCGCGCGGCAGCGGGGGAGAAGGACCGAAACGCGTGCCAGCCGGCTATGCGCGCATGCGCGGAACCAGAGTATCCCGAGGCCAGGGTCTCTCCTTCGGGATTAAGTGCTTGATGGCATCACGAAGAGGAATAGGCGGGGCAATCCCGTTTCCTTGACCATAATTGATGCCGATCGTCCGCAACATTTCCACGGTAGCCTTTGATTCCACGGATTCCGCAATAATTTCGAGACCCATGACATGGCCAATGCGACATATCGCATCGACTATCGCAGCGGCCACCGGATCGTGAGTGATGTCGTGAATGAAGCGGCCGTCGATCTTCAGATAATCGATTGGAAGTGTTTTTAGATAGGCAAAGGATGATAGACCGCTGCCAAAATCGTCCAGTGAGAAACGGCAGCCATGGCCTTTTAAGGTCGTAATAAAACTAACCGCCGCGTTCAAATTCGAAATTGCGGCGGTCTCCGTGATCTCAAATATTATCTGCTTCGATGGCACGTCATGTTTGCTAAGTTCATCCATTACAAATTGGAGGAAGTCTGCGTTGCTTAAGGATTGTCCAGAAAGGTTGATCGACACGCTAAAGTCATTCCACCCTATGGGACCCAGGGCGGCCAGAGTTGCACGCACGATCCATTGGTCGATCGCGAGCATTTGATTGTAACGTTCTGCAGCTGGAATAAAGGCGCCCGGTAGAATGAGTTCGCCATTCTCGTCGACCATTCTGACTAGGATCTCCCCGTGCATGCCCGCGAATGTGTTGGCCAACGGCGCGATCGGTTGGTAGTACAGTTGAAACCGATTATCCGCCAATGCTTGGTGTAATCTTGGGACCCATTGCATTTCATCCTGGCGCCGCGTGAGCTTCATATTTTCGCGCGCGTAGAGATGCACCCGATTTCGCCCTTCATCCTTGGCGGCAAAGCAGGCGCTGTCGGCAGCGCTTAATACACTTTCGCTATCGGTACAAGCTTCGTTAAAAGGCACGACGCCGATACTGGCTCCTACTTTGAAGAGCTTATCGGTCCAACAGAAGCGGTAGTCTTGGATCGCCTCGCGCAGTTCGTTGGCGATGCGCAGGGCTTGGTCGGCCGAGCATTCTCCCAACAGCACGGCGAATTCGTCCCCCCCCAATCGGGCCAAAGTGTCGCGTTCGCGCAAGCGGCTCTTCAATAGTCCCGAGATTTGCCGCAACAACTCGTCACCCGCCCGGTGACCGCAAGTATCGTTGACGACCTTGAATTGATCGAGATCGATATAGCAAAGCGCGTGTTCCTTACGGTGTTCGCGCGCGTGTTTTACCATGAGCGCTAACCGGCGCTCGAATTCACGCCGGTTCGGAAGCTCCGTCAAGGGATCATGCGCCGCTTGGTGAGCGGTTTTTGTGGCGGCCCGGCTGGCCTCGGTCACGTCCCGAATCAGCGCCACATAATGGGTGATTTGGCCCTGCTCATTGGGCACCGGATTGATCCGCAGGTCCATCACCAAGGCGCTGGCGTCCTTACGAGTACCACGGAGCTGGCCGGCGAAGGCTTCACCTTGAATTAACTGCTGCTGCAGCGACTCTAGTGCGCCGGAATCTTTCTCTAGACCGAAGAACATGGAGAACTTCTGACCTATGGCTTCCTCCGGACTGTATCCCAGCACCCGGCCGATGGCCGGGTTAACGTATTCGATGCGAGAGTCTTTCGGGTTGAGGGCGGCCGTCGTGATCACGGTCACATCTTGCGTGTGCACGATCGCAGCATGAAGCAGCCGCAAGGTCCCTTCGGCTTGTTCGCGCGCGGCGATATCCTTTAGTAACTGGCCATCTAAGCGCGCGAGATCGCCACTTTGGGAGCGCAACTTTCGTTCAATCTTCCATTTCGCGGCGAGCGCCACGGCGCATTGGTAGATCTCATGTGCGTCGATGGGCCGTCGAATATAAAGAAGTTTGCCGGATGACGGGAGGCCGGCTCCGATATTCTGCGGATCGGCATCGCCGGATTCGGTCACGATCACGATATTGATGTCGGGATCTAAAGCGCAGATTTGTTCAGCAGCCGAAACGCCGTCGCGCCCGGGCGCCACGCGCGCACAGATAAAGGCGATCGAATAGGGGCGGTCATCCGCAAAAGTCGCAGTTACGCTGGCGACGGCATCGTCGGCCTGATGACAGTGGGTCACTTCAAACGCCGGCCCGGCGGATTTTTTCGGCATCGGGCCGAAGACGACTGCCTCTAGGCGACGGAACGTATCGTCGATGGGGGTGGCTACGCGACGGAGTGCATGGATGAGAGCGAGATCGGGTTCTTCGGCAACGATGAGAATGCGGGGAGGCCGGCCGCCGCTTTTTGTCGAAATAGTCGCCATGTCATATCCAAGCAAACATTGCGCCCACCGTTGGCCGATGTATGACTCAGGGTCGGCTCGCTGTCTCGAAGGGTATGAGTCAATCTAGCGGGCAACCTCATCCCGAGAACTTCTCGCACCTTCGGTGTCTTAGGGTAAAACCACCCGAGGGCGGGGAGTGCAATCACAATAACAGATCCTGCATAATAGTATTGAAGGGCGGGGCCGAGCGATGGTGGGAATATCGCCAACGCGTGCCGCATCTACGCAACGCGCTCCCAGGCCTAATCGGTAAAGACATGAGGGATTTCTGAAACAATGACCCACAGCATCTGGGACTATTGCGAGCGGTTTGTCGGGTGGATTCTGGACGAATGCTTGGACATCGTACAATCACCCTTCAATGCTAGCAACCGCTTGTACTGGGTGTTTCTGCTCTCGGCGCTGCTATTGGCCGCCATTGCTTATAAGCGCTATTACCATCGTGACGGCGTGCTACGTTTCGCAGAATTTTTCAAGTTTGTTTTCCCGAAAAGAATCTATGGGCATCCGTCAGCGATCATCGATTACAAGCTATTCATTAGTAACCACTTCATCGGTCCGGTGACGTTTGGACCCTTCGCCGAAGCCTTCAGCGCCGCACTGGTCGCGGGCTACGTCACCGGTTTGCTAGCTTCCGCGTTCGCGGCTACCTGGCAAGGCCTTCCGATCGGCGGCGGAGTCATCCTTGCATTTACCATCGTCTACGCTCTCGTATCCGATCTTGTCACGTACATCAACCACCGGCTGCATCATCAAGTGGATTTACTCTGGCCGATCCATCGCGTGCACCATTCCGCAGAAGTGCTGACTCCCTTCACTCTCTTTCGCAAGCATCCGCTTTATAACATCGTCAAATTGTTTGTCAGCGCGCCCGTGCTGGGTGTATTTCAAGGGATCACCGTGTTTCTATTTTTAGGCGAGATCGAGGCATTGACGATCTTCGGCATTAACGCCGTCTCCGCTCTGTTCCGGATCTTCGGCGCGAACTTACGCCATTCCCATATTT
>JBOIDM010000110.1:0-6258 GCA_050740575.1 Gammaproteobacteria bacterium | reverse complement strand
TGAGCACTTGGCGCAGGAAACGGATCTTCTTGAGGCTCCGATCGAGGAGCACCCATTCTCGATCGGGATCCGCGAGGGCCAACACCATGCCCGGTATACCCGCGCCGCTGCCGATATCGAGGAGCCGCTCGCCGTAGAGGTAGGGGAGCACGGCCAGGCTGTCCAAGAGGTGCCGCGCCACCATCGCATCGGGATCACGAATACCGCTGAGATTGTAGATGCGATTCCAGCGGTGCAGTAAGCGCAGGAATGCGATCAGGGCCAAACGCCGGTCCGCCTGGAGATCGAGCCCCAGGGATCCAAGCCCCGCGTCTAGGTGGCGCGCGAGCGCATCCACGGACTAGAGCTTGGGAAAAAATCTGCTGCGCTCGGGATCTCGCGTTCCGGCGGTGCTCGGAATGCTCATGTATTTCAGCATACACTCCGGTTCCTGCGCTCCGGCGGAACGCGACGTCTCTTCGCTCACGACGATTTTTTCACAAGCTCTCAAGCGCTCTGGGCGCGAGCTAAAGTCCGTTTCTTCAAATGCACGCGCAGCAATGAAATCGCCGCGGGGGTGACGCCTGAGATCCGGGAGGCCTGCCCGAGCGTCGCGGGCCGGTATTGCGATAGTTTTTGAACGACCTCCGACGACAAGCCGCGAACGGCTCTGTAGTCCAAATCGAGCGCCAGCGGAGTCTCCTCCTGGGCCAGATTTCTCGCTACCTCCTGCTGTTGCCGGCCGATGTAACCGCTATAGCGGGCTTGGATCTCGATCTGCGCGGCCACGGTGGGATCATCGACACCGGGGCCCGCGCCTGGCAACGACATGAGATCTTCGTAGGCCAAATCCGCCCGCAGCAGCAGCTCAGCCAGCGTTTGCTCGCGTGCCAAGGGCCCGCCGAGGACGCGCAGGGCATCGCACGGCGGAATATTCTCCGGCCGCAACCGGGTCGCCCGCAGGCGCGTTTGCTCGGATGCGATCCGGTCGCGTTTAGCTTCAAACGCGCGCCAGCGCGCATCGTCCACCAGACCCAATTCCCGGCCTTTCGGCGTGAGCCTGAGATCGGCGTTATCTTCCCGCAACATCAGGCGGTACTCGGCGCGGCTGGTGAACATCCGATACGGCTCGCTCGTGCCACGGGTGATCAAATCATCGATCAGCACCCCGATGTAGGCTTCATCGCGCCGCGGGGTCCAGGTACCCCGCTCCCGGACCACTAAGGCCGCATTCATTCCAGCGATCAATCCCTGGGCCGCGGCTTCCTCGTAGCCGGTCGTGCCGTTGATCTGGCCGGCGAAGAACAATCCTCGAATAGGTTTGGTCTCGAGCGAGGGCCGCAGGTCGCGCGGGTCGAAAAAATCGTATTCGATCGCGTAACCGGGACGGGTGATATGAGCCTGCTCGAATCCAGCGATCGAGCGCACGAACGCCATCTGCACGTCGAAGGGAAGGCTGGTCGAGATTCCATTCGGATAAACTTCATCGGTCTCCAATCCTTCGGGCTCCACGAAGATCTGGTGGGTGTCCTTGCCGGCAAACCGCACGACCTTGTCTTCCACCGAGGGACAATAGCGCGGACCCGTCCCTTCGATAGTGCCGTTATACATCGGCGAGCGATGCAACGCCGCGCGGATGTACGCATGGGTTTGTGCATTCGTGCGGGTGATGTGACATAGGACCTGGCGCGGATGTTCAGCGTTCGCGCCGAGAAAAGAAAATACCGGTACCGGCTCGTCCCCCGGCTGCGGCTCCATCTTCGAGAAATCCAGCGTGCGTCCGTCGAGCCGCGGAGGTGTCCCCGTCTTGAGCCGGCCGACCCGGAACGGCATTTCCCGCAGCCGTTGTGCCAGAACACTGGATGGCGGATCGCCCGCGCGGCCTCCCTGGTGGTTTTGATCGCCCACATGGATCTTACCGCCGAGAAAAGTCCCCACGGTCAAGACGACACAGGGAGCCTCGATGCGCAGCCCGATCTGCGTGACGATGCCGGCGATCCGATCGCCGGTCAGCATCAAGTCCTCGACCGGGTTTTGAAAGATCGTGAGCTTGGGCTGCGCTTCGAGCGCTCGCCGCACGACGCGCTTATAGAGGGTCCGGTCGATCTGCGCACGGGTTGCGCGCACCGCCGGACCCTTGCGGGCGTTCAATACCCTAAACTGGATGCCCGCCCGGTCGGCGGCCTGCCCCATCAAGCCCCCGAGAGCATCGATCTCCTTGACCAAATGCCCTTTGCCGATGCCGCCGATCGCCGGGTTGCAGGACATCTGTCCGAGCGTCTCGATATTCTGCGTCAATAGCAGCGTCCGGGCGCCGAGACGCGCCGAGGCCAAGGCCGCCTCGGTTCCGGCGTGGCCGCCCCCCACGACGATGACCTCAAACCTATCGGGATACAACACGCGACCGAGCTAAAGGCGGGACATCAAGTCAAGAGGCGATCCAGCTCAAGAAATTACTTGGCCCCTAGGATTGTCGCGGCGCGTTGGTAGTCCTTGGGTTTGACCCAGAAGATCATGCCGAAGCGCCCGTTACCGGTGCTAATGGCATCCGCCGCGGTGACATTAATCTTCTTATCCGCGAGCTTTGCCAACGGAGCCAAGGCGGCGCCCACCTCGTCATCCCCCTGAACCAAGAATCCCTTTCTCGGATTGCTCACCTTCCATTTGTTAAGCTTGGCGACCTTGGTCAGATCCGCCATCTTCTCCGGCATAAGATCGAACTGCGCCAGGCCTTGGCCGCAGGGGAACGCGCTGAACGCAAGCAAGTTGACGCCTGCCTCTTTGAGTATCTTTAGGATCTTCCCACCCTGCCCCGCGCGGCTTGCGATGGTGAGGTAACAGTAGTCCATCTTCCGAACGGTGTGTGCCATGTTTTTTCTCCTTTATCGGTGTGCACGAATTGTCAAATCGATTCTTTTATTCTGAATACCCCGCCGTTTTACGGCGGGCATTTTAGCATTGGAGTTTCCATAGGGAGTAGTGCAACCTTCCCCTCTTGGTCAGGGGCGAAGTTCAACCCCGTCCGCGAAGTAAACTCAATTTCCACTGTAGAATAATACCATACGATTATAGCACCTGAGGGCATCGAATGGCCGCACCGGCAAAGAGCCGAGAGCTCGAGTTCAATAAATTACAGAAGCGCATACGCCGCAACGTGGGTCGCGCGATCGAGGACTTCCGCATGATCGACGAAGGCGATCGGGTGATGGTGTGCCTTTCGGGCGGCAAGGATTCCTACACGATGCTCGATATCTTGCTCAATCTCAGGCGGCGCGCTCCGGTGGCGTTCGAGCTTGTGGCCGTCAATCTCGATCAAAAACAGCCGGGCTTCCCCGAGGACGTATTGCCGCTATATTTGCATCGCCTCGGCATCCCCTTCCACATCATCGAGCAGGACACCTATAGCATCGTCAAGCGCGTGATCCCCGAGGGGGCGACCCTATGCGGGATCTGCTCGCGGCTGAGGCGTGGCATTTTATACAGATTCGCGCGTGAGCACGGCATGACCAAGATCGCGCTCGGTCATCACCGCGATGATATCGTGGAAACGTTTTTCCTGAATATGTTCTTCGGCGGCAAGCTCAAGGCCATGCCGCCCAAGTTATTGAGCGATGACGGGAAGCATGTAGTGATCCGGCCGCTTGCCTATTGCAGCGAGACCGATATCGTGGCCTACGCGGAAGCAAAACAATTTCCGATCATCCCTTGCAATCTCTGCGGATCGCAAGAGCACCTGCAACGCGTCGCCATTAAGAAGATGCTTCAGCAGTGGGACAGGCAAACGCCCGGACGCTTGGAATCGATTTGCCGGAGCCTGCAACACGTAGTCCCCTCGCACCTCGCCGACACCGCGCTCTTTGACTTCGCGCGCTTAGGATACGCTTCAGGCGAGGGACTTCCCGCCCGAAAATGGCTGGTCACGGACGAAACCCAATGACCCTGCTCACTGAGCCCGCCGACGCGCGGGCACTCATGCATTCGATTCTGCAACGCATCGCCACCGGACCGGAGATGAGCAAAAGCATCTCGGAGGCCGATGCCCGGAGTGGGATGCGCGCCGTGCTCGACGCGCAGGTCGATCCCGTACAAGCCGGGATCTTTCTCATCGCGCTGCGCATGAAACGCGAAACCGACGAGGAGACGCTCGGCGTCCTCCAAGCGCTTCTCGAGGTCACGCACACCGTTACCGCTTCAGTCGATGAGCTTCTGGTGCTGAGCGATCCCTATGATGGTTGCAAGCGCATGCTGCCCGCATCGCCCTTCTTACCCGCCCTACTCGCCGCTTGCGGTGTACCCGCGATCACGCATGGGGTTCAGACGCTGGGACCCAAGTTTGGGCTGACCGCTCGGCAGGTGCTGCGCGCGGCTGGCCAAGGGGTCGGCCTGAGCGTCGCGGAGGCCGCCGAGCGCATTGCGGACCCCGACATCGGCTGGGCCTATGTGGACCAATCGTCCTACGCCCCCCAATTACACGCGCTTGCGCCGCTACGCAATCTGATCGTGAAGCGCTCAGTGCTCAATACCGCCGAGATCGCAATCGCACCCATTCGCGGCCGCTGGAAAACGCATCTGATCACGGGCTATGTGCATAAAAACTACCCAAGGATCTATGCCCTCCTCGCCCGCGGCGCCGGATTTGATTCGGCCTTGATCGTGAAGGGCTTGGAAGGCGGCGTGATCCCCTCTTTGCAGAAACCCGCGCGCTTGTTCTACTACCGCGCACAGACAGAACTCGAATCGCTCGAGGTAGACCCCGCGGGCCTAGGATTCGATCAAACGGAAAAGGCCACTTCCGCCCCTGCGCCGGGAGCCTCGGAACCCACGGTCGCGGATCCGGAATCCCTTGCACGCACCACGGCCGGTCGAGGCATGGAGGCGCTGGACGGTAAACCAGGGCCCATGCGGGACGCGCTGGCCTTCGGTGCCGCCTTGTGCTTATGGCATATCGGCAGTTCCGCCTCCGTGAGTGACGCTGTCGAGAACGTGCGTCGCGTGCTTAAAAGCGGCGCGGCTTTGGGGCGTTTCGTGCGCGGGGCGTCTTGAGCTTGGGTCAAGCTAGGCACAACACGTGTACCCAATTGCCGACTGCAAGGACTGCCCGGCAATTGCCTACGGGCACGGATACGGTAGCACCCGAAATGAGGCGTGGAATAACGCTCTAATTTCTGTGAATAAGGCCGTTCCGAGAGGATGCGGATACCGACATCCTCATGGCGTCGGTGGATCTTGCAAGGGGCGAACCGGTGGCAAAGCGAATTAGTAGGCGAACGCGAGAGAAATGGTCGCCAGTCGAGATTACTGCTACTCGTAATTCTGCCCGCGCTGGAGATGTCAGAAGCCAATGCCTCTTAGGTGCAATATATGCCAGTGGAAGCGGCGGCAGAAAGGATGCGCGAGTATCCTTCGCTTGGTACGAAAAGGCAGCTTCATCAGGTGACGCAGACGGATTGTTCAATACCGGCGTGATGTTGGTTCTTGGCGAAGGGGTCGCACGAGATGTCCAATCGGGTCTGAATCGACTTCGAAAGGCAGCGCGTAAGGGAAACTGGATGGCTGCAGAAACATTAGGCCAGTACTATGAGTTTGGGTTATCTCCTGACGTTAAACCCAATCGTCGCATAGCTAAGCACTGGTACCGGCTTGCGGCCAATTTCGGTAGCTTGAGAGCGCGTGAAGCGCTGTCGCAGATCTTAAGGAACATCTGAGCACCAAATAAGGCGCCGGATCGCCGAGTGAACGATTGCGCCGCGCCCCTCGGTATGTGCGACAGGATATCCAAGTCCCTCTCGCACCCTCGGTCTCGCGGCGACTGATTCCTTTTGCCGCGACCGTCCTGCGCTCAGGCACAACACGTCGCTAGCGCTCGCGTGCGCCTTGGCTCAATGACTGTATGCCATCAGCATACTGGTTAAAAGGTGACGCTCGCCTACAATACTTCGAGCACCACCACGGTGACCGATGCTTTGGGGACCGCACGGACCTATCAATTCCAGAAGATCCTGGGCGCCTACAAGACCACCGCCATCTCGGGGCCGCCCTGCGATGATTGCGGCGGGGCGGCCGCCATGACCTACGATGGCAACGGCAACCTCGCCTCGAAGACCGATTTCAACGGCAACCGCACCAACTGCACCTATGACCTCACCCGGAATCTGGAAACCCAGCGGGTGGAAGCCTTGACGAGCACGGGGGGCACCACTGCGCAGACGCGTACGATCACGACTCAATGGCATCCGACCTACCGGCTGCCGACCCAGATCACGGAGCCCGGCCGGGTGA
>JBOIDM010000109.1:0-2900 GCA_050740575.1 Gammaproteobacteria bacterium | reverse complement strand
TCCTGCAATCGCAAAGCACCTCGAATCCGACCTCCATTGCCCAGGTCGCGGCGCAAGCCGCGCTCGAAGGCGAGCAAGCGATCGTGCGCGAACGCTGCGCGATATTCAAGGAACGCCATGATCTGGTAGTGGGGCGGATCAACAAAATACACGGTGTCGAGTGCGTCGCGGCCCAAGGCACTTTTTATGTCTTTCCGAACGTGCAAGGAGCGATTGGGCGGATGGCGGGGGTCAACAACGATGTCGCGCTCGCCGAGCAGTTACTGGAGCACACGGGTGTCGCCGTCGTTCCGGGGGTCGCTTTCGGCGCGCCGGGCTACTTGCGTTTATCCTTCGCCACCAGCACGGAAAACCTAGTGCAAGCCCTCGATCGGATCGAGGGGTTCTTGGGCGCCAAGTGATCCTATGCAAGAAGACCGCGCGCGATGACGACGGAATTGAAGCCCGCGGCCCTAGCTTCGGATTACGCTTATCAAACGCACATACTGCAAGGCGTATCCAGGACCTTCGCTCTAACGATCCCGGCCCTTCCGCCGGAGCTTTGCGGAGTCGTCGGAAATGCCTATCTGCTGTGTCGCATCGCCGATGTGGTCGAAGACGATCACCAACTACAACCCGCGCAACAACGCTATTTCTCGAACCAGTTCGTGAGCGTCGTCGAAGGCGCCGAGACCGCGGAGCGTTTTGCATCCGAGCTTTATCCGTTGCTATCGGCCGCCACGCCGGAGGCCGAGCGCGATCTGATCCGAAACACGGCTCGCGTCACCCGCGTCACCCACGGTTTTAACGCCCGACAACGCCAGGCGCTCGCCCGCTGTGTGCGCATCATGGCCCAAGGAATGGCCGACTATCAACAACGCGAATCGCTCGATGGTCTTCCTGATCTCCCGGCTTTAGATGACTATTGCTACTACGTGGCGGGCGTGGTCGGCGAGATGCTGACTGAGTTGTTTTGCGATTACTCACCGGACATCAACGCGCAGCGCGAGGAGCTCATGCGGCTTGCGGTATCGTTCGGTCAAGGGCTGCAGATGACCAATATTCTTAAGGACATTTGGGAGGACGGCAAACGCGGCGCGTGCTGGCTTCCGCGTGATATCTTCTTGGCGCGCGGCGTTACACTGCGCGGTAATACCCCGGGGGCGTGCGACGCCGGATTCGGCGCCGGGCTCGCGCAACTCATCGGCATCGCCAAGGCGCACCTCGATAACGCCCTGACTTACACCCTGGTTATTCCGCGACATGAACCCGGGATCCGGAAGTTTTGTCTCTGGGCGTTAGGCATGGCGGTTCTAAGTTTACGAAAGCTAAACAAGCACCGCGACTTTAGCGCGGGATCGCAAGTTAAGATCTCCCGCCGCAGCGTTAAGCTGACGGTAGGGATATCGAATCTCCTGGTAACTCAAGACAGGGTTCTGAGAGCGCTCATGAATATTCTCACAAGAGCTTTACCAGTCAATAACATTCATGAGAAACTTGATAAATTAAATTACAGCGCGGGTTCGCATACCCCGTAACAGGAAAACGGTGGCACTAAGCGCAAGTTCAAAGCCGGTACTATCGACCGGTGCTCGCATCAGCGGGCGCCAGCAACACTCGAAAGCGCGCAAGGGGGCATAGCATGATGAAACCTTATCTTATCACCGAGGCCGAGGCTCGCCCCGACACAGGGTGCGGGCGCGGCCCGTTGGAGCACGCCATCGAGAGGGCCCGCACGGGGCTCGAACGCCTCCAGAAGGACGACGGGCATTGGGTGTTCGAGCTTGAAGCCGACTGCACCATCCCGGCCGAATATGTCCTCATGATGCATTTCATGGACGAAATCGATGACGGCTTGGAGCAACGTATTGCTGTGTTTTTGCGCGGTCATCAGGCCGAGCACGGCGGCTGGCCGCTGTATGCGGGCGGCGACTTCGACATCAGTTGCTCGGTGAAGGCTTATTACGCGCTAAAGCTCATCGGCGACTCCCCGGAGGCCGCACACATGCTGCGGGCCCGTGAGGCCATACTCGCCCACGGGGGCGCCGCCGCGAGCAATGTGTTCACACGCATCATGCTGGCTTTATTTGGCCAGGTTCCCTGGCGGGCCGTGCCCTTCATTCCGGTCGAGATCATGCTGCTGCCGCGCTGGTTCCCGTTTCATATCTCGAAGGTTTCCTATTGGTCTCGCACCGTCATGGTGCCCCTATTCATTCTTTGCAGCCTCAAGCCCAAGGCGAAGAACCCGCGTGCTGTCGGCATCCGCGATCTCTTTGTCACGCCCCCGGACGAGGAGCAAGATTACTTCCGCATAAAAACGCGATTGGGGCGGATGTTTCTGTTGCTCGACCGCCTGGGCCGGGCACTCGAACCCGTGATCCCGAGGGGCGTACGCCGCCATGCAATTCAACGCGCCGAGCGCTGGTTCACGGAGCGGCTTAACGGCACCGATGGGCTCGGGGGGATCTTCCCCGCGATGGTGAACGCCTACGAGTCCCTGGTTCTGCTCGGTTATCCCAAAGACCACCCCTACTGCGTTGAGACTAAAGAGGCTTTGAAGAAACTTCTGGTCACCAGCGAGGACTCGACTTATTGCCAGCCTTGCGTCTCGCCCGTGTGGGATACGGCCATCGCGGCGCATGCCGTCTTCGAGGCGAACGGCCGGCGCGCGAGCGCTTCTTGCCGCCGCGCCTTGAACTGGCTGCAAGAACGGCAACTCAGCGACGAGCCCGGGGATTGGCGCGAGACTCGCCCGGATCTCAAAGGCGGTGGCTGGGCCTTCCAGTACGCCAATCCCCATTATCCGGATCTGGACGATACCTCGATGGTCGGCTGGGCCATGTGCTTGATCGATCCGCAACGTTACAAGTGGTCGACCCATGCCGCGGCCGAATGGATTCATGGGATGCGATCAAAAAACG
>JBOIDM010000108.1:0-9353 GCA_050740575.1 Gammaproteobacteria bacterium | reverse complement strand
CCCGTCCGCCACTCGTCAGCACCCCGAAGGGCCTGTTACCGTTCGACTTGCATGTGTTAAGCATGCCGCCAGCGTTCAATCTGAGCCAGGATCAAACTCTTCAGTTTAAGCTTACCTAGCTGCTTGCGCAGCCAAGATTCTCTCGCTAGGCGGTTACCGGGTATCAAAGTGAAACCCGCTTCCGCCACACAACTAGTGAAGAAATCCTGAACGCAGGCACCCACACAAATTGCTTGATTGATAGGTTTTTTTAAAGATCGGCGCAGGGAGGCTCCCCGCTAGAGGGTGCGGATTATACACCTAACGCGCAACGGGTCAACTCGAACCCGCATTCATTTTTAGCTGTGCTGTCTGGCCACCGAACGGCGCCGTAATCGCCGAATCCCTTGGCAATTCGCGTCACTTAATCTCATAAACTCGCACAGATGGTTCCTGCTTGGATAGTACGGACGCGCGGGCCGGCGGATCATAGCTTAAACGATGGAAACCTTTGCAAAGCGTCGCTTTCCCACCTGAAAAACATGTGTGTTGCCGGAGAGCACCTTGTGCATGGCATCGTGAATCTTCTCGCCGTCGATACGCACGGCGCCTTGTGCGACCATTCGAATCGCCTCCGAAGTGCTGGCGCTTAGGCCCGCCCGCTTTAACAGGCTTGCAACAGTGATCGCGCCTGCGGGTTCCGGAATCGTCAACTCCGGCATACTGTCTGGTAGCGCATGCTCTCGGAATCTCTGGACAAAGTCCCTGTGCGCAAGTTCCGCTGCTCTTGCGCTATGAAAACGCGTTACGATCTCTCGCGCAAACAATACCTTATAGTCGCGCGGATTAGCGCCTTCCGCGACCGCGCGTTTCCATGCTTCCAGTTCCGCTCTTCCGCGCGAGCTTAGAAGACTCACGTAGCGCCACATCAGCTCATCGGATATCGACATCAATTTTCCAAACATATCTTGCGAAGGCTCGTTAATGCCGACGTAGTTATTGAGCGATTTGGACATTTTCTGCACACCATCCGTGCCTTCCAAGAGCGGCATCATGATGACGATCTGAGGTTCTTGGCCATACTCCGCTTGTACTTGCCGGCCCATCAGTAGGTTGAACTTTTGATCAGTGCCGCCGAGCTCCACATCGGCTCGTAAGGCTACCGAGTCATAGCCTTGTATCAATGGATACAGGAGTTCATGGATCGCAATGGCTTGGCCGTTTTTGTAACGCTTAGAAAAGTCATCGCGCTCGAGCATCCGAGCCAGCGTGGCGCGGGACGCGAGCCGAACCATATCCGCGGCAGTCATTTTATCCATCCATGTCGAGTTAAAAGCGATCTCCGTATGCTCGGCGTCCAAAACCTTAAAGATCTGGTCTGTGTACGTAGTCGCGTTCTCAACCACCGCGGCACGCGTGAGCGCTTTGCGCACGATCGACCGGCCGCTCGGATCGCCAATCATCCCTGTGAAATCACCTATTAAGAATAAGGCGTGGTGTCCCAACGATTGGAACTGCCGCAGCTTGGTAAGTAGCACTGCGTGACCTAAATGAAGGTCCGGGGCCGTTGGATCGAAGCCCGCTTTGACGCGCAGCACTCGCCCCGTGCGCAGCTTGGATAGGAGCTGTTCTTCGAGCAATATTTCGACCGTGCCCTGTTTTATCGCCTCAAAGCCGTTGTCCATTGCTAATTTATCAATCGTGATTATAGGCCGGCGGCGATCGGCCGATAGCGTTGACCTATCTGGTATAAGCGGTTATCTTTTAGAAAACTCACTACAAGAAAACCTATCGTGTCCTATCGGCGGGTAACGAGATACGATTATAAACCCCGGCTGCAGTGGAATATCAATTCCATAGCACTCACTCGGGCGACCACGAATCATCGGTTAGAACCGGGATGCGCGTCGCGTCGCGGATTGCCGCTGGCGCCTTGGCTCTCCTTTCCGGTGTTGTCATTCTTGACGGTCCTGCTCGGGGGAATGGCCTCGCAACAAGTACCCGATGCCGAAATCAGCCTCCCCGCATGGCTCGCGTCGGATGCAAACCTCGAAGACACCCGCAAGCAAACGAATAAAAGCGCAACTTCGAAACCCACTAAATCGCGACAGCAGCGCGCTCAAACCCGCCTTGGTAAGGTCGATCGTGACCTGGAATCCGAGTGGCACAAGGTCACTGTACGGAAGGGTGATAACCTATCGAAGATCTTTCAGCATATGCGGTTAAGCACGCTAGAGCTCGATCGAATCGTAGCTCTCGGCCGAATCACCGCCCCGCTCACGACTCTCTATCCGGGCGAATCCCTGAAGTTTCTTGTTAAACGAGATGGGCTCGCCGAGCTCATCCACCAGCGCGGCCTCACGCACGTGCTGCGCGTGCTTAAGGACGCTGACGGTGTTTTCTCCGCGCAGACTTCGAAATCCAAGCCAGAGATAAGAATCTCCATGACTACGGCTTCCATTGGAGATTCCTTGTTCACCGCAGGGCAGGCCGCCGGTCTGTCCGACGACCTCATCATAAGACTAGTAAAGATCTTTCGCTGGGATATCGATTTTGCACTGGATATCCGCGAGGGCGATCGGTTCGCGGTCGTCTTCGAAGAATTGTATAATGACGGAAAAAAGATTAAGGACGGCGGAATCGTCGCGGCCGAGTTCGTGAATCAAGGGCACACCTATCGCGCGGTCCGGTTCGTGGATTCGCGGGGTCTTGCGGATTATTACACGGATACGGGGAACGCATTGCATAAAGCGTTTATTAGAACCCCGGTGCAGTTCACGCGGATAAGCTCCCACTTCAACCCGCACCGTAGGCATCCTATTCTACATACGATTCGAGCCCATCGCGGCGTCGATTATGCCGCTCCGCAGGGAACGCCTATCAAGGCAAGCGGTAACGGTAGGGTGAAATTCGTCGGAAGGCGAAATGGCTACGGCAATACCATAGTCCTCGACCACAGCCTAACCTACAGCACGCTGTACGCACATTTGTCGCGTTTTGCGAGTCGCTTGCGGCCAGGGCAGCACGTTCGTCAAGGACAAATCATTGGCTATGTAGGCCGCACAGGATCCGCCACGGGCCCCCACCTACACTACGAGTTTCGAGTCAACGGCGTTCATAACAACCCGCTGACGGTCAAACTTCCTAATGCTCTACCTCTAGAGGGGCAGCACTTGGCCCGGTTCAAGGCGGAGACACGGGGTTTATTGAACAAACTCGACGCATTAGCGGTTTCTCATACCGGACCTTCCCAGGGATTAGCGAGCGCGGCGGAGCGGGCTAGCGTCACCTTGGCGGCGCGTCGCTAAGCCGAGAACGAGGATCCGCATCCACAGGTGGTGGTGGCATTGGGGTTGCGGATCACGAATCGGGCGCCATCGAGTCCTTCGCTATAATCGATCTCGGCGCCGGTAAGGTATTGGAAGCTCATCGGGTCAACTAATAGCTTAACGCCCTGATTTTCGACGATCGTGTCACCATCGCCGAGCGCTTCTTCAAAGGTAAACCCGTACTGAAACCCGGAACATCCGCCCCCCGAGATAAATACGCGCAGCATAAGCGCCGCGTTGCCTTCTTCAGCCATCAGCTCGCGCACCTTAATTGCGGCGGCATCGGTAAACATTAGAGGGTTTTCTGTAGCGATCGTGTTCATGCTGTTCCATCCACATTACTGTTTAATTGTGTCATTAACCACCGGCAAGCTAGAACTACCCATCCAAACTCGTCGCCGCGGACCTGACGTCAGTCGCGGGCAGTGCTTCAGACTCAACTATGCTGTGATGGCTTAACGCCAGTGCCAGTTTCTCGGTCTCGGCAGTGCGCACCAACTTGCCATTGACTTCCGCCCCGACCGCCATCTCGATCAATCCATAATAAACATTACCTTCGACGCGGGCGCTCGGCGCCAGTTCAATGTGCTGGTTAGCGTAAACGTCTCCCAATACCACGCCGTTCAAGACCACATAGGGAACCCGCACCTCGCCTTCAATCGTACCGCGGTCGCTTAACGTCAGCACCGAGCTTTGCTGGTCGGTTGCATAAACGTTGCCCTTGATCGCGCCGTCAACATGCAATCCACCGTCGAAGTTGACGTTGCCCAAAACATGGGTATTCTGCCCGACGAGCGAATCCACTTTGGAAATTTTTCGCTTTTTCCGTCTTCCGAACATTTCCAACCACCCCCTCCACATGATCCGGCATTTCGATCTCCGGTCTCCGTGGACTTACCTAGAGCGCGTCCGGCCAGCGCCGATACAACGGGCGCGCAAACCCACACCTACGGCGACAATCCGATGCTCGCCAGACCGCACGTTTCTTCCAGCCCGAACATCAGATTCATGTTTTGAATCGCTTGGCCGGCCGCGCCTTTGACCAAGTTATCGATCACAGATAATACCACTATTCGATCGCCTTGACCCGGTCGGTGCGTGGCAATACGGCAAGTATTGCACCCTCTCACCGAACGCGTCTCCGGGTGGCTGCCTGGCGGCAGCACGTCAATGAACGGTTCCCGCAGATACCTTTCTTCGTATAGGTGTTGAATATCGACCTCGCGACGAAGTAGCTCAGCATACAGGGTAACATGGATGCCGCGGATCATCGGGACCAAATGCGGTACAAACACGAGCTCGGCCTCGCTACCGTTGATACGGGAGAGTGCCTGCAGGATTTCAGGGAGGTGCCGATGGCCCGCGACGCTATACGCCTTGAGTGTATCACCTGCTTCGGCGAACAAGAGCGCGACGCTCTCCTGCCGACCCGCACCACTGACGCCTGACTTAGCGTCCGCTATCAATCGATCCACTCGCACCAGGCGCGCCTCGAGGAGAGGCGCGAGGCCGAGTATGACTGCGGTAGGGTAACAACCCGGATTGGCAACAAGACGAGCGTCCTTGATCGCCTCACGATTCAATTCCGGCAGGCCATAAACGGCCTCCTCCAAAAGATCCGGACACGAATGGCGGAGACCATACCAGTGCTCGAATACCTCGGCGCTCCTAAGCCTAAAATCCGCTGCTAGATCTATGACTCGGACGCAGGCGTCGATCAATGGCCGCACCATGGTCATTGAGGTCCCGTTCGGGGTTGCAAAAAAAACCAGCTCGCACCCTTGCAGGCGTTCGATGTCGGGCAGCGAAAACGCCAAGTCGACATGCCCTCTTAAACTCGGGAACATGCCGGCGACAGGCATGCCGACTTCGGTGCGTGAGGTGATGACCTCGAGGCAAACCGCCGGGTGTTGTGCGAGCAAGCGCAATAGTTCGACGCCGGTGTACCCGGTTCCGCCGACGACGGCAACCTTGATCATTGATTCGATTTCACACTAAGCTTTGTGCGAGCGCCAGGACCCCCGAAAAAGAAAAAGCGGCCGAAGCCGCTTAAGTCATTATTATAGTTATTATGTTTCATGTCATGGCTCAGAGAGTGTGATTGGCCACGACAGAAGCAGCTTAATTTGCGTGGCGGCCTGTGTCAACACCTAGCGTAGCATTAACTGCATGATTTTTATGCTGCAGTGCGGTCGTTTTTCCGAACCTGCTCGCGACGATATATCTTTGGCATTCCGCGCTTGTGCTCCCCGGGCATATACCTCAATTAAACACGTGACCTAGGTACGAAACTCTGCTAAAACTCCTCAATGTCGCTTCCTAGCATTGCGCGCTCCATGAGCAACGGATTTCCGCGGCGCCCAGCGTGTTTCCAGGGCCGCGAGGACACCGGAGAACATGCCGGTGTTCCAGAATATTATCAACCACTTAGACTCTAGGGTTCAGCACCGCTTGGATATCACCAGTACGATTGCCCTGACGATGGGCGCCGCTTGGGCAAGCGGGATCAACCTTTATGCCGCAACCTTTATGCTGGGCTATTTAGGATCGACAGGAGAGATCGTTCTCCCCCCCGGTCTCGAGGTGCTCACAAACCCTTTGGTATTAGCCGCCTCGGGATTCATGTATTGCGTCGAATTCTTTGTCGATAAGGTGCCCGGCGTCGATACGAGCTGGGACGTCCTGCATACTTTTATACGCATCCCCGCCGGAGCGGTCTTGGCGATGCAAGCCGTCGGGGACGTACACCCGGCAGCCGAGCTAGCTGCCCTCCTCATCGGAGGTTCGCTCGCCGCCGGTAGCCATGCGGTCAAGGCCGGCAGCCGCGTCATAATCAACACCAGCCCCGAACCCTTTAGTAACTGGGTTGCGTCGATCGGCGAAGACGTGCTTGTCATCGGCGGCCTCTGGACGGCGCTGCACAATCCGTGGCTGTTTTTGATCGGGCTCGTCGTCTTTATCCTCCTCGCCACCTGGCTGATGCCGAGAATATGGCGTGGAATCAAGCGTCTGGTCCAAACGATCGGACGCTGGCTCGGGGTCAAACCCACGTCCGAACCGCCCCCGGACAAATAACCCTGAAACGCGCCGCGCCTTGGAATCGGACCCATCGATGGCATATACGCGGTTATGCTGTGGCTAAAGGCGTTGCACATTATCTTCATGGTGGCCTGGTTTGCCGGGCTGTTTTATTTGCCTCGTTTGTTCGTTTATCACGCGCGGAGCAGCGACTCCATCAGCCTTGACCGGTTTAAGCTCATGGAGCGCAAGCTCTACGTCGGCATTATGACCCCAGGCGCGTTACTGACCGTGCTGTTTGGCGTCGCGACCGTGCTGGCTCAAGGCTGGGACTATTACGCTCGCGCCGGGTGGCTGCACGCGAAACTCGGATTGGTCGCGATCCTGATCGCTTATCATATCTACCTGGGCAAGCTCCTCCGTGATTTTCGCCACGACCGCAACCGACACACCCACGTTTATTACCGGTGGATCAACGAGCTTCCCGTATTCATCCTCGCGGGCGTGGTTTTCCTCGCCGTGGTTAGGCCAATCTAGCGGCGACGTGGCATTGAGACCTAGAGCAAGGTAACGAATACGCTACACCTCGATCATCTCGAAGTCTTCCTTGCGCGCGCCACAATCGGGGCACTGCCAGTTCGGCGGCACGTCCTTCCAGCGCGTCCCTGGGGCGATTCCGTCGCCGGGCCAACCTTTGGCTTCATCATAGACAAACCCGCAAATCACACACATATAGCGTTTCATTCACTACCCCGTTGCGTTCGACAGCGCAGCATTTTCGCAGGTCCACGGCGCCGATAAAACCCAATGCCGCAACTCCCCTCTCGCGGTCTCTATGTCATTACCTCCGATGCCTATCGAGCTCCAAACGGAATCGAGGTGACCGTCGCGGCGGCGATCGCCGGCGGCGCCCGCTTGATCCAGTACCGCAACAAGACCGGTAGGTATGCGCAGCGTTATGCCGAGGCGGCAGCGCTGTGCGCGATCTGCCGGCAGCAGGGACGGCCGTTGATCGTGAATGACGATCTCGCCTTGGCCCGCGCCGTGGCTGCGGACGGACTGCATATCGGGCGCCATGACGCGAGTTACGCTGAAGCGCGCGCCGTGCTCGGCAACGACGCCATCATCGGGGTTTCGTGTTACGGCGATGTGGCTACTGCGCTAGCGGCACAAGCCGAGGGCGCGGACTATGTGGCCTTCGGACGCTTCTTTCCATCAAAATCGAAGCCCGAAGCGGCCGCCGCCGAGGTGTCATTGCTCACGCAGGCAAAGCGACGACTGCGCATTCCCATCGTCGCGATCGGCGGCATCAGGCCCGAGAACGGTGCGCTGCTTCTCAGTGCCGGCGCGGATATCCTAGCCGTCATCGAAGGGGTATTCGGCGCCGCCGACGTACGCACCGCCGCCGATCGCTATGCGCGGCTATTTTCTCAGCATACATAAATAACGGAGACTGGAAATTTGTCGCGTTCCCAGGAACTATTCAGCCGTGCCCAACGCGTGATCGCGGGCGGGGTCAATTCCCCGGTCCGGGCATTCAAGAGTGTCGGCGGTGCCCCGCTGTTCTTCCGGCGCGGGGAGGGAGCCTACCTCATCGACGCGGACGAGCGCCGTTATATCGACTACGTCGGCTCGTGGGGTCCGATGATCGTGGGCCATGCCCATCCAAGAGTCATCGCGGCGGTCTAGGAAAGTGTGGACCGCGGCCTCGGCTTCGGCGCGCCCACCGAGATCGAGACCGCGATGGCCGAGACCCTTTGCAAACATTTGCCGTCCATCGAGCGCGTGCGACTGGTCAGCTCCGGCACGGAAGCCGTGATGAGCGCCATCCGGCTAGCACGTGGGGTTACCCACCGCGACAAGATCGTGAAGTTCGAAGGTTGCTACCATGGGCATGCGGATTCCATGTTAATCAAAGCGGGTTCCGGGGCGTTGACGCTGGGGGTACCGAGCTCTCCGGGCGTCCCGGCCGCATTGGCGAGCCACACCCTCACCGTGGCCTACAATGCCTTGGAGCAAGTGCATGAGGTCTTCGCAGAGCTCGGCGAGCACATCGCCGCGGTAATCGTCGAACCGGTCGCGGGCAACATGAATTGTGTATTACCTGCGCCAGGTTTCCTCGAGGGACTGCGTGCGCTCTGCGATAGCTACGGAAGCCTGCTCATTTTCGATGAGGTCATGACCGGTTTCCGCGTGGCGCTCGGCGGGGCGCAAGGGTATTTCAATGTCCGTCCCGATGTCACCACCCTCGGGAAGGTCATCGGCGGCGGTTTGCCCGTGGGGGCATTCGGCGGGCGTGCGGAGATCATGGAGCAGCTCGCGCCGAACGGACCGATCTACCAAGCCGGGACGCTCTCGGGAAATCCCGTTGCAATGGCCGCGGGGCTCGCCACCTTGGACATCGCATCGCAACCCGGTTTTTTCGACGCACTCGGCGCGACGACTGCCGATCTTACCCATCAACTCCGGCGCTGCGCCAAGGACGCAGGCGTGCCGCTCACCACCAATCACCTGGGAGGGATGTTCGGGTTTTTCTTCACCGAGGAGGCGGCCGTCACCAGCTTTGCCGCCGTCATGCGCGCGGACCAGGAACGGTTCAAGCGGTTTTTTCATGAGATGATCGAGGCTGGCGTGTACCTCGCCCCTTCCGCCTTTGAGGCCGGGTTCGTGTCGAGCGCCCATGGTCCGGCCGAGATCGCAGCGACGATCGAGGCCGCGCGCAAGGTCTTGGCTACGCTGTGAGAGCTTGTGATTAAATCGTCGCCGGCATCCCCGAGCGCCAGGAGCCGCGGAACGAGCAACGAGACATGTTAACTCGTTAGGCGGGGCATGCACGTTCTCCCCGTTTGAGTACACTCGGTTCAGGTTGGTTGGCGCGTCGGCTGACTGCCGATATTGTCGTTCGCGGTTGCCCGACGGGGCAACTGAACGTGATCACTACCTGTACGGGACGCCCAAGCATTGAACCAGCGGGAATGGTTGGCCGACACCGGGTACTGGATTGCGCTGCGGGGATCGGGATAGTAC
>JBOIDM010000107.1:0-5495 GCA_050740575.1 Gammaproteobacteria bacterium | reverse complement strand
CCGTACTTTCGGGTATAATGCCCTCCCATGTTCAAGCCGCTCGGTCTCTACATCGGTCTGCGCTACACGCGTGCGAAACGCCGCAACCACTTCATTTCGTTCATATCGATCATTTCAATGTTGGGGGTCGCGGTCGGGGTCACGGCGCTCATCACCGTGATCTCGGTGATGAACGGCTTCGAGAAGGAATTGCGGGAGCGGATCCTGGGAGTCACCGCGCATGCGACCATCGTCGAGCGCGGTCGGCCTTTGCGCGATTGGAAGGCCGTGAGCAAGGTGATCGATCGCGATCCCCGAGTACACGGGTCCGCGCCTTTCATACGCGCCGAGGGCATGGCAACGCGCGCCGGCATGGTGCACGGGGTGATCGTCGAGGGCGTGTTGCCGGAACAGGAGCCGAAGGTTTCGGTGGTGGGGGAGCGCATGCGTGCGGGCCGCATGCAGGATCTCAAAGCCGGCGGGTATAACATCTTGCTCGGCGCTGCTTTAGCGCGGAACCTGCGGGCGGAGGTCGGGGATAAGATTACTTTGGTGGTACCGCAGGCGACGGCGACGCCCGCGGGCATCCTACCGCGCCTCAAGCGATTTACTTTGGTGGGGGTGTTCGAGATCGGCATGCACGACTACGACGCAGCCTTGGCCGTGGTCCACCTCGAGGATGCGGCGCGCTTGTTCCGCATTCAGAACGGCGTGAGCGGGATCCGTATCAAGGTCGATGATATGTTTGCCGCGCCGCGCATCAGCCGCGAGCTCATCCGCGCCCTACCCGCATCCTATGCGGCCGTGGACTGGACCCAGCAACACGTCAATTTTTTCCAAGCGCTGAAGACGGAGAAGACGGTGATGTACGTCATCCTGATGCTTATCGTGGCGGTTGCGGCCTTCAATATTATTTCGACGCTGGTCATGGTGGTCACCGACAAAGCCGCCGACGTCGCCATCCTGCGCACCCTCGGCCTGACGCCAAGAGGCATCATGTCGATCTTCATCGTGCAAGGTACGGTAATCGGTTTCATCGGGACCTTGATCGGGCTGCTTGGCGGGGTGCAGTTGGCGACGCATGTCGATACCTTGGTCCCGGCGATCGAGCAGCTCTTTCAGACCCAGTTTCTACCCCCCGATATCTACTACATCAGCGAGTTGCCCTCCGACATGCGCTGGTCGGATGTCGCCCGCATCACCGTGATCGCCTTCACCCTCTGTCTCCTGAGCACCTTGTATCCCGCCTGGCGCGCCTCCCGGACTCAGCCCGCGGAGGTCTTGCGTTATGAATAACGGGGTGGTGCTCTCGTGCCGCCAGCTGCAAAAATCGTTTTGTGAGGGTGGGCTCGAAGTCCACGTGCTCAAGGGCATCGATCTCGCGGTCGGGGCCGGTGAATTGATCGCGATCGTCGGTGCCTCCGGTTCCGGTAAGAGCACCTTGCTGCATCTGCTCGGAGGATTGGATGTGCCCACGGCGGGCACGGTCGAGGTTTCGGGTGCGCCTATGAGTGCCTTGAGCGAAGCCGAACGCGGCTTGCTGCGAAATCGCACGCTGGGGTTCGTGTACCAGTTTCATCACTTGCTGCCCGAGTTCACGGCCCTCGAGAACGTCTCCATGCCGCTTCTAATCTCCGGGGCGAGGCCGCGCGAGGCCAAGGCACGGGCGGCTGAAATACTTGAGGCCGTAGGTCTAGGCCAGCGTCTGCAGCACAAACCGGGGGAGCTGTCGGGGGGCGAACGTCAGCGGGCGGCGGTGGCGCGCGCGCTGGTGACGCGGCCGAAGTGCGTATTAGCCGATGAGCCGACCGGGAATCTCGACGAACATACCGCGCAGCAGGTGTTCGAGGTCATGCTTGAGCTTAACCAAGCCTACGGAGCGACCTTGGTGATCGTGACCCACGATATGCGCTTTGCCCAGCGCATGAACCGTGTGCTACGCCTGACCGAGGGGCGCTTGGAAAACTCTCATTAACCGGAATCGCAACGTTGTTTGCGGCGCGCTTTCAAGCGCCGGAGGAGGTGCAGACGCCACAGGCCCTGGACGCTAAAATAGCCGACCACGGCGCTAGCGGCCCCGAGAAGTAGACACCCAAGCGAGAAAGGCGCCCAACTTTGGGCGAATGCACTTGTGACCCAGTCTATGGTCGGCTCGAAATCCGCGTTGAGGGGCGGCAGACCCAGCAACCAGGCGCCGATCTTATAGGCAATTACGCTGAAAGGGACGACAGTGACAGGATTCGTTGCCCAGGAAGACAGGATCAGAACCGGGAGGTTCACACGCAATGCGACGGCGGAGACGGTCGCGAGCGGCGTATGGAGGGGCAGCGGGATGAAGGCAATGAAAAGACCGGTGGCGACGGCCCACGACGCGGAGCGGCGGTTCATATGCCATAAGCTCGGATCATGCAAGCGATGGCCGAGAAAGCTGACCCAACGGTTACCGGAGAGCTTATGCTTGGCGGGCTGGTAACGCTTGAAGAATTCCTTGGGATGCACGCTGCTGATCTCCGTTGTGATGCCGGTGATTCCCGGCGCGCCGGCCGCGACGGTATACTGATGGTGTGGATTCTCGTCGTCAAGGAAGACGTGACGTGCGTAAAGCAACACTAGCCTTTCTCCTCGGCGTCTTAGCGCTACACCTCTTTCCCGGTCTCCCCGATGCCAGCTGGGGCGCGACTGCCTTGCCGCTGCTCGTGGCGTCCATCCGGTTTCACTCCCTGCGGGTTCCAGCATGGTTCACACTGGGTTTTGCCTGGGCCTTGCTCCGAGCATCCTGGATCCTCGCCGCGGGGCTACCGCCGGCGCTCGAAGGCGAGCCCCTCGTCATCGAGGGAACCGTGGCCGGTCTTCCGCGCGCCTACGAGCGCGCAGCCAACTTCGATTTCGACGTGGCGGCAGTGACCGGAATGGGGCGGGAATGGCCCTCGCCCGGGCGCGTGCGCCTGAGCTGGTATGGCCGGGAGCACATCCTCGTTCCCGGGGAGATCTGGCGATTCGCGGTGAAACTGAAACGTCCGCACGGATTCATGAATCCCGGGGGTTTCGATTATGAAGGCTGGTTGTTTCAGCACCGCGTGCGCGCGCTCGGACATGTGATTGACAGTCCCCGAAACCGGCGCTTGCAGGCTGCTCATGGTGCGTTGGTCGATCGCTTGCGCCAGCGCCTCGCGCTGAAGCTCGCAGGGGTGGCGCGGCAGTCTTCCCAGGGCAATGTGTTGACGGCCCTGGTGATCGGGACGCAGGACGCCATAGGCGCGGAACAATGGCAGGTTTTCAACCGCACCGGCACCTCGCATTTGGTCTCGATCTCCGGCTTGCATATCGGGCTCATCGCGGTCCTTGGCTTTTGGGTGGGCCGGTGGCTTTGGTCCCTGCCGGGGTTTACGGTCCTGTACGTCGCCGCCCCGCGCGTCGGCGCGCTCTCGGGCACGCTGGCCGCGTTCATGTACTCGGGCCTCGCGGGCTTTTCGGTGCCCACGCAGCGTTCCTTCATCATGGTTGCGGTATTGATGTGCGGGCTGGTAATAAACCGCCTGTTTAAAACTATCGACCTCTGGTTCTTTGCACTGTTGCTGGTGCTGATCCTGGATCCGTTTAGCGTGCTGGCGCCGGGCTTCTGGTTGTCCTTCGGGGCAGTGGCCTTGATCCTTTATGGGATGGGCGGAAGGGTCGCGCCTTCGGGCCTCTGGTGGCGGATCGCGCGCCTGCACGTGGTGGTGGCGATTGGCTTGACCCCGGTGCTGTTGTTGATCTTCGGCCAGAATCCCATCGTGGGTCCGGTCGCCAATATCCTCGCGGTGCCGTGGGTGAGCGCGGTGGTCGCGCCGTTGGCCTTGGCCGGCACGGCCTTGTGCTTCATCTGGGAGTGGGCGGGGATGGCCGTGCTGGGTCTGGCGCTCAAAAACCTGGAGGGGATTTGGGTTTATTTACAGTATCTATCGGAGCTCGACTATGCCACCTGGGCGCGGGCCGTCCCGTCGCCTTGGATCGGCGGGGCTGCGCTTATCGGAGTTTTGATCGTGCTCGCGCCGCGCGGCATCCCGGCCCGATGGCTCGGGCTTGTGTGGTTGCTCCCGCTCCTGGTTACACCGCCGCCGCGCCCGGAAGAAGGAGAGCTATGGTTCACCTTGCTCGATGTCGGGCAGGGTCTTTCCGCGGTGGTGCAAACCCGCGGCCGTACCTTGGTGTACGACACCGGGCCGAGGTTTAATGGGCGCTTCGATGCCGGCCGTGCGGTGTTGCTCCCCTATCTCAGGCAATACGGTATCGAGCATGTCGATACGCTCGTTATCAGCCACGGCGACAGTGATCACACGGGCGGTCTCGACAGTCTGCTGGCGGAAGTCTCGGTGGGACGAATTCTCGCGAATGGTCCTAGCGGCGGCCGGCGGGTCTCAGTGTGTCGAGGCGGTCAGCACTGGCGCTGGGGCGAGGCGAACTTTTCGGTGCTGCATCCTGGGATCGATGCGAACGGTTCGGACAACAACCGTTCCTGTATCCTAAAAATATCCCTCGGGGACAGGTCCGTATTGTTACCGGGCGATATCGAAGCCGAGGCGGAACACGAGTTATTGAAGCAACACCGGGAGAGACTAAAGGCGGATATCTTGGTGGCTCCCCATCACGGCAGCAAAACCTCCTCCACGGTAAGCTTTATCGCTGCGGTCGCTCCCGCCTACGTGCTCTTCGCCGCGGGCTATCGAAACCGCTATCGCTTTCCTGATGCCGCTGTCGTGCGCGCTTATCGGGCGCGCGGCGCCATTCCATTGCTCAGCGCCGAGGAAGGCGCGATACGGTTTCGCTTCGGCCCTGACGACGCCCGCCACGCTCCAGAGTTCTACCGTAAAGAGAGGAGACGGTTTTGGCGGACCGATGCCCCTTGAAAAGTAGGTACAGGCGTGACGACTATTGAAACGACCAGCCGCTGGACTTGGAGCGCTCTGTCACCCTCATCTCTGCTTACGGGATTCGGACCCGCCCAGCCCACCGGTCGGCCGCACCTGGGAGGCCGATTTCGGGCCCAAGAAAGGCTGGGTCGAAGAACAAGATACCGCCGTCCCGTAGGCGGGGCTGAGGGCGCGCTGGCTCAAGGCAGGAGATCGGCGACCGCGACCGCCCGGCTCGCCCCGTTTGGCATGAGCGTCTCACCCTTTTTTACAATACGGTGCTCAAGATAATCTGAGCCTTGCGGGTTCCGGTAGACCTCAAGCGTGCCCTGGATGAGGTTGACCAGCCAGTATTCCAGGATCCCATGGCGGGCATACAGCACCCGCTTTGTGGAACGGTCGTAGGCGAGCGTTGTATCGGCGACCTCCACGAGAAGCACGGCGTCGCTCGGGTGGCTCGTGAGGAAGTCCCGCGGTTTGCCCGGGACGATCGCGACATCGGGCTCCGGCGCCGAGCCGGCGTCCAGGGCTACGGGAGACTGGATGCGGACGACATAGCCGTCTCCGTACGCACGGCGCAAGGCGTCGTGCAGGAGGCAGAGGGCCACCGCGTGCGGTTCGTTCTGA
>JBOIDM010000106.1:0-5726 GCA_050740575.1 Gammaproteobacteria bacterium | reverse complement strand
AGCAGGCGGATGTGATCCTCGGCCCGACCTCGCCGACCATCGCCTTCAAGCTCGGTGAGAAGACCGGCGATCCGGTCACGATGTATCTCTCGGACATCTATACGATTTCGATCAATCTGGCGGGATTGCCGGCGCTGTCCATGCCGGCGGGCTTTGTCGGGCATCTCCCCGTGGGTTTACAGCTTATCGGCGATCATTTCGGCGAGGCCCGGTTATTGAACGCGGCCCACCGCTACCAGCAAGCGACGGACTGGCACACCCGCGCGCCCCAGGGATGCGATTAGAGGTGAAAATATTTCGCCTGCGAGAAATACACCCCGCAGACGACCAAAGGGGAGAGTCGCACTACTCCCCATTGGAAACCCCAAGGCTAACGTGTCCGCCGCAAGCGGCGCGGTAGTAGTGAGAACCTTATGGATTGGGAACCCGTTATCGGACTCGAAATTCACGCGCAGCTCGCGACCCGGAGCAAGATCTTTTCCGGGGCCGCCACTGCGTATGGCGCCCTTCCGAATACGCAGGCCTGCGGCATCGATCTGGGGCTGCCCGGGGTGCTGCCGGTGCTCAATAAAGAAGCCGTGAGGATGGCGGTGAAATTCGGACTCGCGATCCATGCGGACATCAGTCGGCGATCGGTATTCGCGCGCAAGAACTAATTCTACCCCGATCTCCCCAAAGGCTATCAGATCAGCCAGTATGAGATTCCCATCGTTGGCCAGGGATCGATCGAGATCGAGGGTGACAACGGCGCCGTTTTGCGCATTGGCATCACGCGGGCGCACCTCGAAGAGGATGCGGGAAAATCGCTGCATGATGCCTTGCCCGGAATGTCGGGCATCGACTTGAACCGTGCCGGAACGCCGCTGCTCGAAATCGTCTCGGAACCCGAGCTGCGTTCGGCCAAGCAAGCCGTCGCCTACATGAAAAAGATTCATGGCTTAGTCCGGTATCTCGAAATCTGCGATGGAAACATGCAGGAGGGCTCGTTTCGCTGTGACGCCAACGTCTCGGTCCGCCCGCAAGGACAAACGACGTTCGGGACCCGGGCGGAAATCAAGAACCTCAATTCGTTTCGCTTCGTCGAGCGGGCCATCAATCACGAGATTCAACGGCAGATCGACCTGCTGGGATCCGGGGGACGGGTGGTGCAGGAGACCAGGCTTTACGATGCCGAACGCGGCGAGACCCGTTCGATGCGCTTAAAAGAAGAGGCCAACGATTATCGGTACTTTCCCGATCCGGATCTCCTGCCCTTGGTTCTCAGCGAAGACTTCATCGCCGGCGTCGCGGCCACGCTGCCTGAGCTCCCCGATGCCAAAAAACGCCGCTTCATGACGGAGTTCGGCTTGTCGCCCTACGATGCGGCAGTGCTGACGACGAACCGGGAGACCGCGGACTATTTCGAGGCCACCGTCGCGGCCTCCCATGGTCAGCCCAAGCTGTCCGCCAACTGGGTGATGGTCGAAGTGATGGCCGCGCTCAACCGTGAGGGCAAAGACATCAATCAGAGCCCCATCAGCCCGGCGCTGCTTGGGGGAATGCTGGTTCGGATCGCCGACGGCACGATCTCCGGGAAAATCGCCAAAGAAGTGTTCGAGGCCCTATGGAAGGGCGAGGGTGACGCCGACGACATCATTCGCAACCGGGGATTGGAGCAGGTTACCGATAGCGCCGCGATTGCAGCGTTGATCGACGAGGTACTGCAGCAGAATCCGTCGCAGGTTAACCAATATCGCCAAGGCAAAGGGCAATTGCTGGCCTTCTTCGTCGGGCAGGTGATGAAAAAATCCAAAGGCAAAGCCAACCCACAGAGAATCAATGCGATCCTCAAACAGAAGCTAGAAAATCCGTAAACCGCCGGAGGATAAACCAACCATGCCAGCATTGATCTGCGGTTCGATCGCCTATGACAACATCATGGTATTTCCGGATCGCTTTAAGAACCACATCCTGCCCGAGAAGATCCACATCCTGAACGTCTCATTCATGGTGCCCGAGATGCGCCGTGAGTTCGGGGGCTGCGCGGGAAACATCGCTTACAATCTCAAGCTCCTCGGCGAAGATCCGTTGCCGGTGGCCGCGGCGGGCCGCGACTTCGGACCTTATGCCGAATGGATGGACAGCTGCGGGATCAGGCGCGAACATATTCGGGTCCTGAGCGACACCCTCACGGCGCAGGCCTTTATCACGACGGATCTGGACGATAATCAGATCACGGCCTTCCATCCGGGCGCGATGAGCCTCTCGCACTTGAACACGGTACCGACGGTGGAGGGACGCTCGGTCGGCATTATTGCGCCCGACGGACGCGACGGTATGATGCAGCATGCCGATCAATTTACCCGCAGGGGCATACCCTTCATTTTCGACCCCGGCCAGGGGATGCCGATGTTCGGCGCCGAGGATCTGCGGGCATTCATCGAGAAGGCCGCGTGGGTGACCGTGAACGATTACGAATGGCATCTGTTGCAGGAACGTACCGGCCTGAGCCCGGAGGAGGTCGCCGCCCGTGTCGAGGCGCTCGTCATCACGCGCGGCGCGCAAGGCTCCCGGATCTTTACCGCTTCGGGTTGTTACGAGATCCCGCCGGCGAAGCCGCGCACGGTTACGGACCCGACCGGGTGCGGGGACGCCTATCGCGCTGGGATCCTGTTCGGGATCCTCAACGATTTGAATTGGGAGACGGCCGGCCGCATCGCATCGCTCCTGGGAGCGATCAAGATCGAATGCGCCGGTACGCAGAATCACCGTGTCACGCGGCCGGAGTTCGAAGCGCGTTATCGGGAGAGCTTTGGAACGGACTTCTTAAAGTAATCTAAAAACCGATTCCCAACGCCGGCGCGCATATTCAGCAAGCATTCAGCATGCGTGCGCTAGATTGCTCGCCAGCATCGCGGATGCTCCCGAAAATGAGGAGGTGTATCATGCTGACGTCTCGTGTGCCTATCCACATCGCGGCCTTAGTCTTGGCAATCGGTCTATGCGTTCCCGCGGCCAGTCAGGCGTGGAACTATGGTTACCGGTCGCCCCATGGATCCCATACCTATGGCGGGTATGGCTATCGGTACCAGTCCCCGCGTTACCCGCGTTACTATTATGGCCAGCCGTACTATCGTTATCAGTACCGGGCGCCGTGGTATGGGTACCAGCAGCCGACGTGGCGGCATCGGCCATACTATCGGCAACCTTACTACTACTATCCCTATAATCGCTGGTACCGATACTGAACCGGTGCCTTGCTCCCGTCACGCACGGCGGCCGCGCAGGGATCGCCCCTCGGCCTTGCGCCGAGGGGCTTGTGCCGCGTAATCCCGCCGGTCAAAATAGCGCCAGGCGCATACTCAAATAACAACACAGCGTGACGAGGAGGGCAATATGATAAAGTCAGTTCTCCGCTTCGGGACCTTTCTCTGTTTGTTTACATCCGTGGCGGCGCAACCGCTGATACAGCAGCGTTCGGATATCGCCGGATTCTGGGTGATAGAAAGCACCGCGCTCAGTCTGACCGGTAAGCGTTCCGAGGAAGCTTCCAAGTGGACGTTCGGCGAGGACGGCGTCCTATCGATGACGAGCTTGTATAAGTTCTCCGAATCCCTGACAGGCGGCGGCCGCGAGATGACTATCACGGATACCTACGACGTTACCGACGGCAAGATTGTCACCGGCCGCAGCGGGACCTTCGAGGTGATCGAAAAGAAACCCGACGCGATGACGCTGAAGAGTTCTTCTTCTTCGCTGCACTATTTCCTAAAGAAACAATAGGGCACCGGTCAGCCGGACGCCAGCGCTTCGCTGCCGCCTAGGAGCCGATCGAAGTCCTCGAAGCGGTCGATGGCGGGACGGCATTGCTGCCCTTCACAGAGGTAAGCCACGGCGGCCCCGTCTTGAACTTCCCGCCGCGCCAAGAGGCCGGGAAGCTCGGTGGCGGTCGCAGGAATCGCCAGCGCCAGCCGTTGCGGCGCGTAGCGCTGGGCGCAGCGCCGATGCCAGTCCTGCGCACGCTTATCGCCCCGGATCACCACGGAGATCGGGGGCACGAGATACTCCTCCAAAGCGAGGAGCAAGGCATTGTGAGCGGTAGGATAGCGTTCGATGGCGCCCCAGGCGCTGCCGAGGCCGCGGTCGCGCGCGTCCAGATAGCGGCACTCGCCCAGCAGGTGTCCCAGCCGACCAAGCGCGTAAGCTGCGATACCCGCCCCGGACGGAAGCGCGTCATCGGCAAGCGATTTGGATCGCAATAGCAGGGCCTCGTGATCGTGCGAGGTGAAGAAAAATCCGCCTTGCGCGGGATCTTCAAAACGCGCGAGCAGGGTATCCGCCAGCTCGATTGCAAAGCGCAAGTTGCCATCATGCCAACGGGCTTCGAGCAACGCTAACAGTCCCTCGATGACAAAGGCATGATCATCGAGATAGGCGTTGAGCCGGGCGCTGCCATCCTTATACGTTGCGCGGAGCCGTCCGTCCTGCCACATCCGCTCGTGGATAAAATCTACCGCTCGCTGGGCCGCATCTAGAAAACCGGGCTGCTCCAAGACCCGGCCAGCCACCGCCAGTCCCTTGATCATGAGACCGTTCCATGCCGTCAGCACCTTCTCATCCCGGCCCGGCCGGACCCGCCGCGCACGGGCAGCGAGGAGCTTTGCCTTGCCCTCGTTGTAAAGCCGTTCGAGATGCGCGAACGGTCTACCCCATTCCTCGGCGAGCGCCTCCAGCGGCACCGACACGCATAGGTTCCATTGGCCCTCGAAATTCGGGGCCTGGTCGAGGCCGAGGCAGCGTGCTAGGACAGGGTACTCCTCCACGCTGAGCAGCGACTGAATTTCTTTCGCATCCCAAACGTAAAACCGGCCTTCGTGACCTTCGGAGTCCGCATCCAGGCTGGAATAAAAGCCACCCTCTGGGGACTGCATCTCGCGCAGTACCCATTCCGCCGTCTCGAGGGCGGTATTCTTGAACAACGGGTCGCGGCTCAACTGCCAGGCCCAGCTATACACCGCGAGCAACGGGCCGTTGTCGTACAGCATCTTCTCGAAATGCGGGATCATCCAGCGCTCATCGACCGAGTAGCGGCAAAAGCCGCCGCCCAGATGATCGTATATGCCTCCGCGGGCCATCTGCCGCAGCGTAAAGAGCGCCATTTCCAAACCTTCCGCATCGGGCACACTCGCCATTGCGCTCGCCGCAAAACGGCGCAACAGGAATTCGATATGGACCGGATGTGGGAACTTCGGCGCCGCGCCAAATCCGCCGAAATGAGAATCGAAGGCTTCACCGAGTTGCAGCCGCGCCTCGATGAGCGGTGCCTCACTGATTGTGCCGGGCACAGGTTGCTCCGTGCCGAGGTTGCGCAGGCCCTCGATCAAGGCCTTGTTCTGGCTGCGGATTTGCTGGCGTTGTTCGCGGTAGGCGCCGGCAACCCGGTGCAGAATATCCGCGAAGCCCGGCATTCCGTAGCGGGCCTCGGGCGGAAAATAGGTACCCGCGAAGAATGGAGCCTGGTCCTCGGGGGTGAGGAACAGCGTGAGCGGCCAGCCGCCACCGCGCCCGGTCAGAAGCTGGTGCGCAAGTTGGTAGATCTTGTCGAGATCGGGGCGCTCCTCGCGGTCGACCTTGATGTTGATGAAGTGCTCATTCATCAATCCCGCGGTCGCCTCGTCTTCGAAAGACTCGTGCGCCATCACATGGCACCAGTGGCAGGCCGAATAGCCGATCGAAAGCAAGATCGG
>JBOIDM010000105.1:0-14273 GCA_050740575.1 Gammaproteobacteria bacterium | reverse complement strand
CATGCTAGCCGGTCATCGTTTCCTCGACGCGGTGCATCCCAAATTTTTTCATCTTCTCGACCAAGGTCGTACGCCCCATTTTCAATCGCTTAGCCGCATGCGCAACCACCCAGTGGGCCTCGTCGAGAGCCTGTTTGATCATCGTGTATTCGAGATTATTCAGGTGCTCTTTGAGATCGATCCCACCGCGCGGTAACCGCGGCAAGGACGAAACCTCTTCGGTGCGCGGCTCGCTCACGAGAATCGGCGCGCGCTCCGCTAACTCCACCGCCTGATATTTCTCCGGGAGATCATGTAAGTCCACGACCCCGCCGGGGTAGAGGATCGCCAGCCGTTCCATCAGGTTCGCTAGCTCTCGGATGTTACCGGCCCAGCGATAGCCGGTCAGTGATTCGAGGCACAGGTCGGTTAGTCGCAACCTGCCCCGGCCCTCGTGCTCCAAACGCGCGAGGAGGTCATTCACGAGCAAGGGCAGGTCCTCGATACGTTCCCGCAGCGGCGGCATCTCTATCGGGAAAACGTTCAAGCGGTAATAAAGATCTTCCCGGAAGGTGCCCTTGGAGATGGCCTCTTCCAGATTGACATGGGTGGCGGCGACGATCCGAACGTCCGCGGTGATGCTCTTGTTACTCCCGACGCGCTCGAAGGTACGCTCCTGCAGCACGCGCAACAGTTTCACTTGCATCGCCAGGCTCATGTCGCCGATTTCATCCAAAAACAGCGTTCCGCCTTCGGCCATCTCGAAGCGGCCTTGACGAGAGGTGATCGCCCCGGTAAACGCGCCTTTCTCATGTCCGAATAACTCGCTCTCCAGGAGATCGGGAGGAATGGCGCCGCAATTCACCGGAACGAATGGCTTACTCCGCCGTTTGGAATTGTAGTGAAGGTGCCGCGCCACGACTTCCTTGCCCGTGCCCGACTCGCCGGTGATCAACACATTCGCATCGGTGGCGGCCACCATCCCGATCATTTTGCGTATGCGCTTGATACCGGCACTGGTGCCGACCAGGCTGCGAAAAAGCTCTAACGAACGGGGCGTACCGTCCTGGTGCCGGTTTTGCCGATAGAGATCGACTTTCTGCAACACGCCCGTGAATTGGTTGCAACGAAGCGGCAATTCGATCTCGCCTAGGATCCCGGCTTCGATCTCCTGGTTGCTTTTCGAAGATTCGCCCGTTTCCGAGACGAGTAAGAGCGGACGATAGGGATCCGATGTCTTAAGCGCACGGAACACCTCTATGAGCGTCCGCGCGGGGCCACAACTCCCCAATAAAACCAGTTCGACGGCTTCCGCTTCCCGAAGCCGAGGCTCCCACTCGTTATGGCCGCAGGCGATGATCTGACCATATCCCAGGAATTCCATCACGGTCGAGAGTTTCAACCGCAGGCCGGGGTCATCCTCAATGATTAGAACGCTGTTATTCATTGCTTATCATCCGCGCGAGAGGATTTTAGTAAACCACCGATGCTCGCGAATGTCAAAATCTTGGCGTTTCCGTGCCGCACCCATGGACGACAGCGATCCCGATCCGTGCGGACCGACGCTTATGGCGCCGGATTAGGGTAAGATAGTCGCAAACGAGGGGAGGGCTATGACGACTGAGAACATTGCGGCCACGCTGATCCGCGGCGATGGTATTGGGCCCGAGATCGTCGATTGCACACTCACGGTCTTGGACGCCCTCGGCGCCGCTTTCGAGTGGGACGTACAACGCGCCGGCATGGAAGCGTTGAACGACTGCGGCGATCCTTTGCCGGCGGCGACCATCGATAGCATCCGGCGCACGAAATTGGCTTTGAAAGGGCCCCTGACCACACCCATAGGCGGCGGGTATCGATCGGTCAACGTGAGCCTGCGCAAGGAATTTATGCTTTTTGCGAACGTGCGGCCCGCCCGCTCGTTATTTCGCGGCGGAAGATTCGAGGATGTAGACCTCATTCTCATCCGTGAAAACACCGAAGGCTTCTACGTCGGAGTTGAGCATTTCATCCCCATCGATGACGATCCGAAGGCGGTCGCCGAGGCCTCGGGGATCAACACCCGTTCCGGGTGCCGGCGGATCGCTCATTTCGCCTTCGAATACGCGCTGCGCCACGGGCGGAAAAAGATCACCATCGTGCATAAGGCCAACATATTGAAGGCGTTGACCGGGCTGTTCCTCGAGACGGTGCTCGATATCGGACGCCAATACGAAGGCAGATTGCGAATCGAAGAACGCATCGTCGATAACACCGCTATGCAGCTCGTGCTCAATCCGAACCAATTTGACATGTTACTTACGACCAACATGTTTGGAGATATATTATCGGACGAGATCGCGGGCCTCGTCGGCGGCCTGGGTGTCGCACCCGGGGCCAATATCGGCGCGGATACGGCCATCTTCGAGGGCGTGCACGGTTCGGCGCCGGACATCGCGGGCAGCGGTGTCGCTAACCCGACGGCGATCATGCTGGCCGCAGCGATGATGTTGGATCATGTGGGCCGGCTCGCTCCCGCTAACCGCTTGCGGCAGGCCATTCATACCGTGCTGGGTAAGGAAGACATCAAGACCCGCGATTTGGGAGGACAGGCCTCGACCGTCGAATTTACCCGTGCCGTTCTGCGGCAGATAGAGGTGCTGCCGGATGCCGCGGGTTAGGGGGTGCCTCTGTCCATGCGCGTCCGTAACTTGGTCGGTTTCGTGGGTCCCTTGCGGACGTTGCTTATCGCGACCGTGGCGATCCTCGTCGCCGCAGCGCCCTGTGCCGAAGGCGCGACGGGCCATTCGGGATGGGACGTCGTACGAGGAGCGGTCGCGCCCGCGCTCGCAACCTTAGCGGCTCTGGCCTTGCCCGTCGATATGGCGATGGCGGGGATCTTCATGACCCAGGCATCCGAGCGCTCCCGTTACCGGACCATCTTGCGCTTGGATTTGTTGTTACTCATACTGCTTTTAATCGCTTGGATCCCCGTGATCAGGTCCGGCATTGCCTAGCGAAGACCCGCAGACATCCAACTCGCTCCGGAAAAAACGCGACTCCATCGATGAAGCCCGTGGCAACAATAACGCGGAGGAAACCGCGCCCGGGCCCGGCGGCCGGTCCCGACCCGGCACCGCGCCGCGATGCCGAGGCCGCCCCGGCGTTCACCTTGCAGGTGATGACCTACAACATCCATAAGGGTTTCAGTACGGGCAACGCACGCTTCGTCCTGCATCAGATGCGCGATGCCTTGGAACGAGCCGATGTGGACTTAATCTTTTTGCAGGAGATCCAAGGGGCCCACGCGTACCGGCAATGGCTGATTGACGATTGGCCGAACGCGCCGCAATCGGACTTCTTGGCCGACCGGAGATGGCCGCACCGGGCCTACGGGAAAAACGCAATCTATGATGCCGGGCATCATGGAAACGCTATCCTCAGCAAATATCCCATACGGTTTTGGGAAAACATCAACGTATCGGGAAATCCCATCGCGAGCCGCAGTGTGCTGCATGCCGAGATCGCGCTGCCGCAAGTCGAACAGCCGATCCACGTGATCTGCATTCATTTCGGGCTCAGCGGTGCGGAGCGCCGCCGGCAGCTTTCGGTGCTCACGAGACGCATTCGGTCGCACGTCCCGCATCAAGCGCCGTTGATTATCGCCGGGGACTTCAATGACTGGACGCGGCAGGCGGAACACCAAATGCGAACTCATCTTGGGCTCATGGATGTGTTCGTGACCCTGAACAACCGGCCGGCGAAAACCTTCCCCGTCTGGTACCCCGTATTAGCCGTGGACCGCATCTTCTACCGCGGCGCGATCCCTATCACGTGCCAGTGCCTGAACGACATGCCCTGGCGGCAGCTGTCCGACCACGCGGCCTTGTACGCGGCGTTTTCCTTGGCTGCGGAACCGGCGCGCAGAGAACGCCAGCCAGCATCCGGTTTGACACTCGCGGGATCGAGCGACTTCCTATGAAATTCCGTGGCGACGCGTTGGCTCGAGGCCTCACGGGCGTGATGCTCGGAGGCACGACGCTCATCGCGGTCATAGCCATCATCGTGCTGCCCGGTCCGGCATTCATCGTGATCCCCGCCGGAATCGCGATCCTTGTTATCGCATACGCCTGGACCCGGTGGTGGTTACGCACACTAAGAAAGGAAGATTGATCGGCACGCTGCGGCGCATATTGACATCACGCCGCCGCGACGGTGATGCTTCGCCCAAGAGGTTATGAATAAATCGTCGCGAGCAGGCCGAGCGCCAGGAGCCGCGGAGTGAGCGACGAGATATCAGCTCGATAGGCGAGGAGCGAGCGAGCACGCGACGCAGCGATCGAGATGCGCAGTAGATTTATTCACACCCTCTGAGCGAAGTCTTTTCGAGGCTACCGAGATGGGACTCCAGGACAACGTCAACCGCTTGCTCACTTGGCCGAATTCGCTGAGTTGCTTTCGGTTCATCGCGGCGCCCGTGCTCGGGCTACTCGCTTGGCATGGGATGCAGAGTGCCTATTTAGTAGTCCTCGTCCTGTCGTTCCTGAGCGATGCGCTCGACGGTTTTATCGCGCGGCTATTGAAGCAGGAATCGGCGCTCGGAACCCTGTTAGACACCGCCGGCGACGTGGTGATGTACGCCACGATTCCGGTCACGGCGTGGTGGTTATGGCCTGACATCATGCGCCAAGAAGCGCCCTTCATCATGGTGGTCATCGTAAGTTCCGCCCTGCCCGCCATTATCGGTATGTTGAAATTCAGGGTTTTTCCCACCTACCACACCTGGGGCGTCAAGTTAGCGGCTGCAGCGGCTGCTAGCACGGGCGTCATCATGTTCGCCGGCGGGCCGACCTGGCCGTTTCGGCTGGCCACGCCGATTTGTTTGCTCGCGGCGATCGAGCAAATCGCCATCACGATCGTGCTGCACGAGAGTCGCTCCAACGTGCGATCGCTCTGGCATGTGTTAAGACGACTCAGTGCTTGTGAATAAACTCGCCGCTCGGGACCATGAAAGCCCGGACAAATCCAAAAGTAGTCAGCGCGCGCTATAATTTACTGTGAAGGCAACCGAGTCGCCAGAAGAGACGGTTTACCAGGAGGCGTGGACCAGGAACCGTGAGCTTAGAGCTCGCCTATGGAGTAGGCCGCCTAAGGGGGATTAGCAATGCAGTACCTAAGAATTAGAAATCGCACGGCTTTTCTAATCGTTACGATGGTGCTTCCGTGGTTAGGGGCGTGTATGCCGCAGGATGCTGGAGAGCAACGCGGACCTCACGGCGCGCTCGCCATGGGTCAGCAACTGGCAGTCCTTGAGACCTTGCTTCCCGCGCACGACGTGACCCAGCCCCCGCCTGGCGTCGATCCGGCGATCTGGCAGCAGATTGTGATCCCCGAGGACAACAAGATGACCCCCGAACGGGTGGCCCTCGGCAAGAAGCTTTACTTCGAAACCAGGCTGTCCAAAGACGGCACGGTGGCCTGCGCCACCTGCCATGATGTCAGCCGCGGCTTTACCGACCAGCGCCCAGTATCGGAGGGCGTCAATGGCGCTCTCGGCAAGCGCAATGCCCCCACCACCATGAATGCCTTCTTGCTGCAAACCATGTTTCTTGACGGCCGCGCCCCAAGCCTCGAGGAACAGGCGAAACTGCCTATCGTCAACCCGATCGAGATGGCCCACGCCAACGAGGCGGCAGCGCTGGCGGCAATCGCCGATGATCCCGAATACCAGCGCATGTTCTCCATTGCGTATGGGCGGGCTCCGAACTACGATGATTTGGGGCGGGCCATTGCGGCCTTTGAGCGTACTTTCGTGTTTCTCGATGCCCCCTTCGACCGCTACCTCGCGGGCAGCCCGGAGGCCATCTCCGAGCAGGCCAAGCGCGGCTGGAATTTATTCAATGGCAAGGGGCGCTGCATGAGCTGTCATCAGATGAACCCTTCCATTCCCATCGGCAGCGACAATCGATTTCATAATATCGGGGTGGCGGCGCGCAAGCAAAATTTCGAACAGTTGGCGAGCCGGGCGCTCGAGGCCCTGGCACAAGAAGGGGGAATGAAAGCGGTGGATCGCCTGGCGCTCGAGACCGATCTGTCGGAGCTTGGTCGGTTCATGGTCACAAAGGACCGTGCCGACATCGGAGCGTTCAAGACCATGCAATTGCGCAATATCGCGCTGACGGGCCCCTACATGCATGACGGGTCCATGGAGACGCTGTGGGACGTCATGGACCACTATAACAAGGGCGGCGAGCCCAATCCGTTTCTGGACGGTGGCATCGAACCGCTGGCCCTGAGCGAAGATGAAATCGATGCCGTCGTGGAGTTCATGTTCGCCCTGACCGATGCGCGTTTGGCGGAGCAAAATCAACGCGCCATTGCGCAACAGCGCAAGCTGGCCGCCGCGAAGCGCCCCTTCCGCGACACCGCGATGGCCGAGCGTCGCGTATTGCCGTTTGAGGAGCGCGTCATGGGCACGGCCAGGTGAGTTTGGAGGCACGCATATGAAACGACCGATCTTCACCAGCGTCGAGACGAAATACTACGAAGAACGCGAGGCCTTGTTTCGTGGCTTGAAAAACCTCGACCGCCGGAGCTTTCTCAAGCTCTCCGTCGCCGCCGCGGCCGCCGCGCTCGCGCGCGGTGTGGAATTTAACTTCCACAGTTTCCAACCGGTGCAGGTAGCCCACGCCGCGGCCGGAGAGGCCGATCCGGTGGATTTCACCTTCGCCTATATCTCCGACTCACACCTTTATGAACGCAAGCTCAATGACCGCTTTGTACGACAGTTGCTGCGTGCCGTCGACGACATCAATCACATGGCACCGCAGCCGGATTTCGTGCTCTATGGAGGCGATCTCGCGCAACTGGGTCAGCCCCTGGAGCTCGAGCTCGGCGCGCAGATCCTGAAAAGTATCAAGGCACCGGTCAAGATGATGGTGGGCGAACATGACTGGTTTCTGGATCTGGGCGAGAAATGGCGCACGTTGTTCGGCCAACCCACCTATTCGTTTGACCACAAGGGCGTCCACTTTGTTGTACTCCACAGTGTCATGGAAGATGACTTCTGGAGCGCGCGCGGCATGACGGGGAAGGAGCGGATGCTGACGGTGGCGGGCTTAGACAACGGCATCCAGAGCCGTTTCAAGGTCGGGACGGAGCAGCAGGCTTGGCTTAAGAACGATCTCGCTGCCTATTCCGACCACACCCCGCTCATCGTCTTCTCGCACTCCCCGCTGTACAAATATTATCGCCCGTGGAACTTCTGGACCGAGGACGCCGAGGAAGTACAGGCACTGTTGCAGCGCTTCAAGCAAGTAGTGGTCGTGCACGGGCACACCCATCAAATGCTTACCCATAGGATCGGCAACATCCATTTCCACGGGATGCTGTCAACCGCTTGGCCGTGGCCGTATGCGCCCGAGGGGCTGCCTCCCCTCACGGTGCAGATGAACCGCGCCGATCCCTTCAACCCCAACGACGCGCTCGGGGACGGATCGGTCGGCGTCAAACCGGGCGGCCTCGTCGATAAACTTTATAATCTTTGGAACCGGAACCCAGTCCGGGTTGCCAGCACTTATTTGACCAGCGAGGGAAAAAACGCCGTGCCGCTGACGCCTAATCTTCAAAGTTATTGACGCGTGACCAGTGGTTGGAGAGGATAAGAAAATGCGCACATTCAAGCTTCTCGTTGGTGCCGGCTTCGCGGTAACATTGTTACTCTCTTCTCAGGGGCGCACGGAGGAGCCCAGCAGTGGCACGGGCTACACGGCCCCTGCCACCACCGGGCAAGACGCCGCGGTCGATGACGCGGCCATGGCGCAATGGAAGCGTCGCGGCGAAGCACGCGACTCGATGGCCGAAGAGCTGGCCAAGCACAAGGTGGTGACTCCGGCCGACAACAAGGGTCTTATCGGCAAGGGCCAGGGATCGACCTATGGTAGCGTTACCCCCGAGGATGTGAATGTCTGGCAGCAAGAGACGTATAAATTGGCCGTGGAAGGCTCACGCATTTTTCACAGCGGCGAGCGGCTAAAAAGCACTATCGCCGTCTCCTGCGATATGTGCCATCCGGACGGATCGAACACTCACCCCGAGACTTACCCGAAATTTCAGGTTCAGCTGGGACGGGTCGCGCTATTGCGAGACGCGATCAACTGGTGCATCGAGAATCCGGTGCGGGGGAAGAAGCTGGCGCCGGATTCCTCCGAGATGCGTGCGCTGGAGACCTATATCTATGCCCAGCGCAAAGGCGCACCGCTGGAGTACGGAAAGCGCTAGGAACCACCGTTCTTCACCTTGCTCCTTGATGACCCGCGGCAGAACCGCTGTGAGCGCGATAGCAACGCCGGGGATGCGCGTGTGATCCGCGATGGATGAACCGCTATTCGCTTCTCTGCAGCAGCTCATGATCTCCGACATCGAGGCGCACACCGGCATGTGCGTCGATTTCATCGGCAAATCCGCGTTGGACCCGCGCGTGATGCAGGTCATGGCCGAGATCCCGCGGCACAAATTCGTGCCGGTGGAATTTCAGGGCTACGCCTACGCCGATACGCCCTTGCCCATCGGTTATAATAAGACCATCTCCCAACCGTTTATCGTCGCCTTGATGACCGATCTACTGGCCTTGGACGATACCGACACGGTGCTCGAGATCGGCACCGGCCTAGGCTACCAAGCGGCCATCCTCGCGCAGCTTGCAGCCAAGGTCTACACCGTAGACATCATCGAAGAGTTATCGCGGCAAGCTCAACGCCGATTCGGGGATTTGGGCTACCGCAACATCGAAACACGCATCAGTGATGGCTATTTCGGCTGGCCCGAGATCGCGCCGTTCGACAAAATCATCGTTACCGCGGCGCCCGATCTGATCCCTCCGCCCCTGCTACACCAGCTCAAGCGCGGGGGCAGGATGGTGATCCCCGCCGGGCTCGCCGATGCGCAAAAACTCATCGTCGTGGTAAAAGATCCCGCGGGCAGCTTGTCTACCACGGAAACACTGCCGGTGCGCTTCTCCGAACTCGAAAGCGACGCATCGGCAACTCATTGTTGAACCAGCGCGAACAGTCATCGGCCGGGCCGCGGAATCCTCGTAGTCCGGCGTTGACCTAAGCTTTTCCCGATTAAGATGAGGCGCATCACGCGCTCACCCGCGTTCTCCAGGTGCTGCCTCGAGAGACGCAAGGCCTCCGCGAGATCCATGTCGCGCGCGGCCCCCGCTTCGAGGGCATCAATACCGTGGGAATAGACTCCCCGAGCATCGTCCGCGAGCCCCCCGCCGATGGCCACCACGGGTACCCCGAATTGCTTGGCCGCCTTCGCGACTCCTGCGGGCGTCTTGCCGAACGCAGTCTGAAAATCGACCCGCCCCTCACCGGTAATGACCAGATCCGCGTCTCGCAAGTGGCGCTTTAGTTGCGTCGCTTCGATCACCAGATCCACGCCGCGTTTAATCCGCGCCCGCGCAAACGCAATCAGCCCCGCCCCTAATCCCCCGGCAGCGCCGGCACCCTTGATCTTGGCGACGTCGATGCCGCAATCTCGCTTGATCAGCGCCCCCGCATGCCGCAGATTGCGATCGAGCAGCTTCACCATCTCCGGGGTTGCGCCTTTTTGCGGGCCGAAGACATAAGCCGCGCCGCGCCGGCCATACAGGGGATTATCCACGTCGCTGGCGATTATTATCCGGGTTTTTCTCACCCTCGGATCGAGACCGCTCATATCGATCTCGGCGATCTCATCGAGCATACCGCCGCTGCCCAGCGTGGTGATCTCTTTACCGTCGGCACCCATGAATCTCACCCCGAGCGCTTGCGCCATGCCCGTTCCGCCGTCGACCGTCGCCGAACCGCCGATGCCGATGATTATGGATTTGATCCCCCTTGAGATGGCGTCAACAATGAGCTCCCCGGTACCGTAGGTCGTCGTCTCGAGCGGGTTTCGTTCCCCTCTCGGGACTAACGGCAGCCCGGACGCCTCGGCCATTTCGATCACCGCGGTCTCGCCATCGCCGAGGATGCCGTAACGAGCGCTCACCGGTTCGCCGCGGGGACCGCGCACCCGCTTTCGCAGCAGCCTGCCCGCCGTGGCGTCGACCAGCGACTGCACCGTGCCCTCGCCGCCGTCGGCCATCGGGATCTTGATGCATCGAGCCTTGGGCAGGACATGGCGGATCCCGCGCTCGATGGCGGTCGCAACCTCTAGGGAGGTAAGATTCTCTTTGAAGGAATCGGGGGCAATCACGATTTTCATTATTTTTTTCCTGCGATTGGTGCTCATGGTCCGGACGTTACGTGCTTAGATTCAGGAATTGTCCGTGACCGACTTAAGCTTAAGACCGTTCCGGCATTGTAGCAAAACGCCGCCAACAGGGACCCGCATCCGGCTTAGCGATGGGCGCATGCTCGCGTTCTGCGAGTACGGGATCACGGATGGTAAACCGATCTTTTACTGTCACGGCTTTCCCGCCTCGCGGCTCGAAGCGCGGGTCCTCGATCCGGCCGCGGTCAAGCTCGGGCTGCGCTTGATTTCCTTAGACCGTCCGGGCTACGGCCTCTCCGATTTTACGCGAAATCATTCGCTGGCCGCCTGGCCGGGAGACCTCGCGCAGTTGGCAACGGTATTGGGTACCGAACGCTTCGCGATCCTGGGCGTTTCCGGCGGTGGCCCTTATGCGCTCGCATGCGCGCACGCCATGCCCGAGCGGATCACCGCGGTTGCCCTCGTCGGTGGCCTCGGACCGGTCTTCCAACCGTGGGCGATTCGAGGGCAACGCTGGCACGCCCGGTTCGGCTTTTTGTTAGCCCGGCGAGCCCGCTGGTTGTTAAAGCCGCTCTATGGCATCGGCCCACCCTTCCTCATGGGCAAGTATCCGGAGATTGCCTATTCCCTGCTCACCGTGCTGGCCGACGGTGCCGACCGCGCGGCGTTGATACGCCCCGAGATACGCCCGCCGCTCGTAGCCTCAATGCGAGAAGCGTTTCGGCAAGGAGCACGCGCGGCGATGCATGAGTTCGCACTCTACGCGAACCCCTGGGGTTTCGAGCTCACGAACATCGCGCTACCGGTGACCCTCTGGCAGGGTGGCCGCGATCAGGTGGTGCCGCCCGCGCACGCCCGCTACCTGGCCGCTGCCTTGCCTCGGTCCGATCTGCGCTTGCTGCCGAATGAAGGTCATTTCTCACTGCCTGTCAATTATACGCATGAGATCCTCGGCGAGTTGGGGTCAAGCCTCCCATCTTTCAGATTGCAGAGCTAATCTATGCAAGATGGGAGACTGACCCCGTATGCTCACCCCGTATGCTCGCCTCGCAACGCGATACCCTAGGCAGCATGTACCGCAGTGAGTTCCACTACGAGTTGCCCCCCGAGCGCATCGCTCGCTATCCCTTAGCCGAGCGCGGCGCGAGCCGCTTATTGTGTCTAGACGCGGCGACGGGCGCGATTGCCGATCGCAGGTTCGCGGATATCGTGGATCTGCTCCGGCCCGAGGATCTCTTGGTCTTCAACGACACCTGCGTGATGAAGGCGCGGCTTTATGGGCACAAAGATACTGGCGGCGCGGTGGAGGTGTTGCTCGAGCGCGTGCTCTCCCAGCGTCGGGCGACGGCCCAGATCCGGGCGAGCAAACCGCCGCGCGGCGGGACCCGTATTACGCTCGCGGGAGGGCCCGCTTTAGAGGTGCTCGGGCGCCATGAGGACTTCTATGAAGTCCGGCTTTGCGCCGCGGGCGATCTGTTCGAAGTGATGGCAACCTGCGGGCATGTGCCCTTGCCTCCCTACCTCCGCCGTCCGGACGAGGCCGTCGATGAGGAACGTTACCAGACGGTCTTTGCCCGCCGGCCCGGGGCGGTCGCGGCGCCGACGGCCGGGCTGCATTTCGACCGGAGGCTCCTCGCCGCGCTCAAGGAAAAAGGCATCGCCCTGGCGTTCGTGACGCTGCACGTGGGTGCGGGGACCTTCGAGCCCGTGCGTGCGGAGCGTATCGACGATCACCGCATGCATCGGGAACGCATGGAAGTGACAGAAACCGTATGCCAGGAAGTGAGTGCCGCGCGTGCGCGCGGCGGGCGGGTCATTGCTGTGGGAACCACGAGCGTGCGGGCGCTCGAAGCGGCATCCGCGGAGGGTGCGCTGCGCCCGTATTGTGGCGAGACGGATAGTTTCATTTATCCTGGTTACCGGTTTAAGACCGTCGCTGCGATGATCACCAATTTTCATCTCCCCGAATCCACGCTGCTGATGCTGGTGTGCGCTTTCGCGGGCCGCGAGCCGGTGCTAGCGGCGTACCGGCACGCCATCGCAGAGGGGTACCGTTTTTATAGTTATGGAGACGCGATGTGGCTGAGCCGATCCTGTTGAAAACAGCGTGACGCGACCGGGCGAGCGGATGAAATTCGATCTCCTCGCGAGTTGCGGCGCGGCGCGCCGCGGACGCCTTCGGCTCGCTCGGGGCAGCATCGACACTCCGGTCTTCATGCCGGTCGGGACCTTGGCGACGGTCAAGACCGTGACACCCGAGGAGCTCACGGGTTCCGGCACCCAAATCGTGCTCGGGAACACGTTTCATCTCATGCTACGGCCGGGGGTGGAGGTGGTGGCGGCCCACGGTGGTTTGCATGGCTTCATGCACTGGCCGGGGCCCATACTCACCGATTCGGGCGGTTTTCAGGTCTTCAGTCTCGGTGAGCTACGTACGGTCTCGGAACAGGGCGTCGTGTTCCGATCGCCCGTGAACGGCGATCGCATCTTCCTCGGACCCGAGCGCGCCATCGAGGTCCAGCAGGCCTTGAAGGCGGACATCCTCATGGTCTTCGACGAATGCACGCCTTACCCGGCGACGCTGGAGACGGCCCTAACCTCGATGGAGCTCTCACTGCGTTGGGCGCAACGTTCCCGCGAGGCGCATCGCGGGCAGGCGTCGGCTTTGTTCGGTATCGTGCAGGGCGGCATGTACCCGACACTGCGCGAGCAATCGCTTCGGGGCTTGGTGGAGATGGGTTTCGACGGTTACGCGATCGGTGGATTGTCGGTGGGCGAACCCAAGGACTTGATGTTCGATGTGGTGAGCCACGTGGCGCAGCGGATGCCGTCCGACCGGCCCCGATACCTCATGGGCGTGGGCACCCCGGATGATCTGGTCGAGGCCGTGCGCCGCGGGATCGACATGTTCGATTGCGTGCTCCCGACCCGCAATGCACGCAACGGCCATCTTTTCACCGCCGAGGGCGTGGTGAGGATCCGTCAGAGCGCCTACCGGATGGACACCCGCCCGCTCGATGAAGCGTGCGGCTGTTACACCTGCCGGAATTACACCCGCGCCTACCTCCATCATCTGGACCGCACCCGCGAGATCCTCGGATTGCGCTTGAATACGCTGCACAATCTGCATTACTACCAATCCCTGATGCGGGCGCTGCGCTCGGCCATCGAGCTCGGGCGTCTCGAGGAGTTTGTTGCGGATTATTATTGCCGTCGAGTGCAAACCGCTTTGCCTATGGCATAATACCGCGCCGTCTAGGTGCCATAAGGAGGTCCAATGGAATTTTTCATCGCCGAGGCTTTCGCCCAGGCAGCCCCCGCGCGGCCGCCGGCGCAGTTCTTACTCGATATCCTTCCCATCATCTTTCTGTTTGCGGTGTTCTACTTCGTAATGATTCGGCCGCAGACCAAGCGCAGCAAAGAGCACAAGAAGATGATGGAAGCCTTAACCAAGGGCGATGAGATCGTCACCACCGGCGGCTTGCTCGGCCGGGTCTTGGAGGTCGGGGAGAACTTCGTGCTCATCGATGTCGGCAAGGCCGTCGAGATCAAGGTGCAGAAAGCCCAGGTCGCCAATACTGTCCCGAAAGGCACCGTCAAGACCCTTTAGGCAGGCACGACCAGGCGATGAATCGCTATCCCTTATGGAAGAACCTGCTCATCTTGAGCATCATCGTGCTCGGCGCGATCTATGCGCTGCCGAATCTCTATGGAGAGTACCCCGCCCTCCAAATCTCCACCGTGCGGTCTGCGCCGCTCGGTGCGGCCCTGGAAAATAGCATACGCGCCGCGCTCAAGGAGGCGCAATTGGAACCCTTGTCTATGGAACGCGATGCGCGCGGGCTGCTGGTGCGGTTCGCCGATACCGAGGCGCAGCTCAAGGCTAATGATACCGTGGCGGCGGCGCTCGGGCCGGACTATATGGTCGCCCTGAATCTCGCGCCCGCGACCCCCGCGTGGCTGCAGGCGCTCGGCGCCAAGCCCATGTACCTCGGCTTGGATCTGCGCGGCGGCGTGCATTTCTTGATGGAAGTCGATATGGAGGCGGTCGT
>JBOIDM010000104.1:0-6809 GCA_050740575.1 Gammaproteobacteria bacterium | reverse complement strand
GGGGACAATGTGAAGATGGTCGTGAAGTTGATTGCGCCCATTGCGATGGAAGAGGGAGTGAGGTTTGCGATCCGCGAAGGGGGCCGTACCGTCGGGGCCGGCGTCGTCGCTAAGGTCATCGAGTAGCAAGAGCCTATGCTACCCGGGCCCATGATTGACTATCCATGAACGACCAAATCATCCGTATCCGTCTCAAGGCCTTCGACCATCGCTTGATCGACCGATCGACACGCGAGATCGTCGAGACCGCCCGGCGCACGGGCGCCCAAATCAGAGGACCGATTCCATTGCCCACAAAAATGGAACGCTTTACGGTATTGGTATCACCGCACGCGGACAAGGATGCCCGCGACCAGTACGAGATCCGCACCCACAAACGCTTGCTCGACATCGTCAATCCGACCGACAAAACAGTGGATGCGCTCATGAAGCTTGACCTTGCCGCGGGCGTCGACGTCCAAATTAAGCTGAGCTGAACTGGGAGTTAGTGCGAATGGCGTTGGGTATCATCGGGCGTAAATGCGGTATGACGCGCATCTATAACGAACAGGGAACGGCTATCCCGGTGACCGTTATCGCCGCCGAAGCTAACCGCATCACCCAAGTCAAGACGCTGGGGCGCGACGGTTACCGCGCGATACAAGTAACAAAAGGTTCCCAAAAGCGGCACCGAATAAGCAAAGCGCTGGCCGGGATTTATAAAAAAGCAGGTGTCGAAGTTGGTCAGGACTTGTGGGAGTTCCGCCTCGAAACGGGCGAGGGCGAGGCGCTCAGCGTCGGCCAGGAAGTCAAGGTCGATGTATTCAAGGCGGGCGAGATGGTCGACGTGAGCGGCGCCACACAGGGGAAAGGTTTCGCCGGGACCATCAAACGGCATCACTTTAGGTCCGGGGACGCCACGCATGGCAACTCGCTTTCGCACCGCACGCCTGGTTCCACCGGGCAGCGTCAGACCCCCGGCCGGGTGTTCAAGGGCAAACACATGCCGGGGCATCTGGGTAATGTGAATCGCACGGTCTCGAATCTCGAGGTGGTGCGCGTCGATGCCGAGAGGAACCTGCTGCTCGTGAAGGGCGCCGTACCGGGCGCGCGCGGCGGCCATCTGGTCGTACGGCCAGCAGTCAAGGGGCGTTAGCGTGGAGCTTCAGATCCAATCGGGCGACACCGGAGCCGTGGTCGGTAGCGTCGCGGTTTCCGAGCACTTGTTTAACGTCAAGTACAATGAGCCCCTGGTGCATCAGGTGGTAACGGCCTATCTCGCCGCGGGCCGTAGCGGGACCAAAGCCCAAAAGTCCCGCGCGCAGGTCAGGGGCGGTGGCCGGAAGCCGTGGAAACAAAAAGGTACAGGAAACGCGCGCGCCGGCAGCTCACGCAGTCCGCTGTGGCGTAGCGGTGGGGTCACGTTCGCGGCGGTGCCAAGGGATTACGCGCAAAAGGTTAATCGAAGAATGTATGCAGGTGCACTCCGATCCATACTCTCGGAGCTCGCGCGCACGGGGAGACTCAAGATCGTGGACGCATTGGTGATGCAGATGCCAAAAACGAAAGCACTCATCGAGCGGTTAAAGGTCTTGGGTCTTGAGGCAGGATTAATCGTCGTCGAGAGCGAGGAAAGGAACCTCGATCTGGCATCCAGGAACCTCCCGCACGTCGAGGTCACCGGCGCGCGAGTGCTCGATCCGTTGAGTTTGATCGAATACCAGACGGTGGTTATGACGCAAGACGCCCTCAAGCTTGTCGAGGCCCGGCTCGCATGAACCAGGAGCGGTTGCTGCAGGTTCTCTTCGAGCCTCGGGTTTCGGAGAAAGCGACACGGCTTGCGGACAGCGCCCGGCAGTTCGTATTTCGCGTACTCCCGAACGCAACCAAGCCCGAGATCAAGCAAGCGGTCGAGTTGATGTTTAGTGTCGAAGTCGAAGACGTGAGGGTCTGCACAATTAAGGGGAAAGTTAAGGCGAATCGCCGCATGCGCGGACGCCGTTCGGACATAAAGAAAGCCTATGTCAGCCTCAAACCCGGGTTTGACATCAATTTCGTGGGTAAGGAGTAAGCCGCCGTGTCATTGAAGCAGCTCAAACCGACGTCGGCGGGTACGCGCGGTGTGGTGCGGGTAGTGACGCCCGGGTTGCACAAGGGTGATCCTCATTGGCCGCTGACTGAACCCCAGACACGCAAGGCTGGGCGCAACAACAGTGGCCGAATTACGGTACGCCACCGGGGAGGCGGGCATAAGCAATATTACCGTATCATCGATTTTAAGCGCTGTAAGGACGGGATCCCGGCGCGCCTTGAGCGCATCGAGTACGATCCGAACCGGAGCGCCCATATCGCGTTACTGTTGTATGCAGACGGCGAGCGCCGTTACATCGTCGCACCGAAAGACGTGCGCCCGGGCATGCGTTTTATGTCGGGGAGCGAAGCGGCGATTCAGCCGGGAAATTCATTGGCCTTGCGCAACATTCCCGTCGGCACGACGATTCATTGCGTGGAGCTGCGGCCAGGAAAAGGCGCCCAGTTGGCCCGCAGCGCGGGCGCCGCGGTACAATTGATTGCCCGGGAGGGGGCCCATGCGACCTTGCGGCTACGGTCCGGGGAAGTCCGGAAAGTTCCGCTCGATTGCCGGGCGACCATCGGCGAAGTCGGTAACAATGAGCATGCCCTGCGCTCGCTCGGTAAAGCCGGCGCGACGCGCTGGCGAGGTATCCGCCCAACGGTGCGCGGTGTGGCCATGAATCCGGTCGATCATCCGCACGGGGGTGGGGAAGGCAAGAGCTCCGGTGGGCGGCACCCGGTGACCCCATGGGGTCAACCCACGAAGGGGCACAAGACTCGAAAAAACAAGCGGACGACCGGCATGATCGTGCGGCGTCGGCATAAGGTAACTTAGCGTCCGGAGGCTCTCGTGCCACGCTCACTCAAAAAAGGGCCGTTCATAGATCACCACCTTGCTACTAAGGTCGCCAAGGCCCGCGAAAGCAAGGACAAGCGGCCCATCAAGACCTGGTCGCGCCGCTCGGTGGTGGCGCCGGAGATGGTTGGGATCACGATCGCCATTCATAACGGACGCCAACACCTGCCGGTTTATATCACCGAGAATATGGTTGGACATAAGCTCGGGGAGTTCGCGGTAACGAGGACCTTTCGCGGGCATTCGGCCGATCGCAAGGCCAAGAGTCCGTAAGGTCCCCGTATAAGGCGCGTCTACCATGACAACGGCAGCTAAACTTCGGTTCGTACGGGTGTCTCCGCAAAAGGCGCGCCTGGTTGCAGATCAAATCCGCGGGCTCCCGGTGGATCGCGCCCTGAACCTGTTGACGTTCAGCCGTAAAAAGGCTGCGGGGATCATCAGAAAAGTGTTAGAATCGGCGATTGCTAATGCGGAGCACAATGACGGTGCGGACATCGATGCGCTTAAAGTCGAGACCATCAAGATTGATACCGCGCCGATGATGAAGCGGGTGGTGGCTCGAGCCCGCGGGCGCGCCAATCGACTTATGAAAAGGACCAGCCACATCACCGTCCAGGTTGCAGAGTAGCGAGAGAGACATGGGACAAAAGGTTCATCCAACAGGTATACGGCTCGGGATTGTCAAGGACTGGTCATCGAAGTGGTATGTCGATTCGAAAAAGTACGCGGATTATCTAAATATGGATCTCACCGTGCGCGAGTTCCTGCGCAAGAAGCTGCGGCAGGCCTCGATCAGCCGCATCCAAATAGAAAGGCCGGCGAGCAATGCGCGCATCATTATTCATACGGCGAGACCCGGTATCGTCATCGGCAAGAAGGGTGAAGACATCGAATCGCTGCGCAAGCAGGTGTCGCAGTTGATGGGCGTGCCGGTACAGATCAGCGTCGAGGAGATCCGTAAACCGGAGCTGGATGCTTTTCTCGTTGCGGAGAGTGTCGCGGGTCAGCTCGAGCGCCGTATCATGTTCCGCCGGGCGATGAAACGGGCGGTGACCAACGCCATGAGGCTCGGGGCGCAGGGGGTCAAGATCCACGTTGCCGGAAGGCTCAACGGCGCGGAGATCGCCCGTTCCGAGTGGTACCGGGAAGGGCGTGTGCCCTTGCACACCTTGCGGGCGGACATCGATTACGGTTTAGCGGAAGCCAAGACGACCTACGGCGTGATAGGCGTGAAGGTTTGGATCTTCAAAGGCGAGGTGATAGACCGCGCGGTACCAGTCGAGGAGCGGAGCGTGGACGGCGCCCTGCCTCGTTAATTGGGTAAGGGACTATGCTTCAACCTAAGCAAACGAAGTATCGTAAGCAGCAAAAGGGCCGCAATCGCGGTATGGCGACTACGGGCCTACGCGTGAGCTTTGGCGAGTATGGGCTAAAAGCCACCACGGCGGGACGCATCACGGCACGCCAGTTGGAGGCGGCCCGGCGCGCGATTTCGCGCCACGTCAAGCGGGGCGGCAAGCTGTGGATTCGAGTGTTTCCGGACAAGCCCATCACGACCAAGCCCTTGGAAGTCAGGCAGGGCAAAGGAAAGGGAAACGTGGAGTATTGGGTCGCGCAGGTGCAAGCGGGCCGCGTGCTGTACGAAGTGGAAGGCGTGCCCCCAGATATCGCGCGCGAGGCGTTTCGCTTGGCAGGGGCCAAACTGCCCTTAAATACCACGATGACGAGCCGGACGCTGTTATGATGCAAGCGAACGAACTGAGGAAAAAACGAGCCGACGAGCTGCTAAGTCTACTATTGGACCTGCGGCGGGAGCTATTTAATTTGCGTATGCAAAAAGGCGCCGGTCAAACGGTGAGGCCGGCCCGGCTCCAGGGCGCGAGACGGGAGATTGCCCGCGTGAAAACCGTGCTTCACGAAATGAGGCAAGGCGAATCCGCATGAATGAGCCGCTAAAAGCACGGCGGATCCTGATCGGTCAGGTGGTCAGCGATAAGATGCAAAAAACCGTTGCCGTGCTCGTCGAACGCAAGGTGTTGCACCCCTTGTACAAGAAATACATACGCCGTTCGACGAAGCTGCTCGCCCATGACGAAGCCAGTAGCTGTAAGCAAGGGGATACGGTGGCCATCGAAGAGTGCCGGCCGATCTCGAAGCGGAAAAGCTGGCGCGTACAAAAGCTTATTGCCCGTGCTGCGGAGCTTTGAGCCATGTCGCTGTCATGGCCGCGTCTAGGGACTGATCGATGATACAGATGCAATCGAATTTGGATGCGGCCGACAACAGCGGAGCGCGGCGGCTGATGTGCATTAAGGTTTTGGGCGGGTCGAAACGCAGGTATGCTCACGTCGGCGATATCATAAAAGTGACGATTAAAGAGGCCATCCCTCGGGGTAAGGTAAAAAAAGGCGAGGTGTATGATGCGGTGGTCGTGCGTACGAAAAAGGGAGTGCGGCGAGCGGACGGATCCGTGATTCGATTCGATGGTAATGCCGCGGTGCTATTGGATAAGCAGTTGCAACCCATCGGGACACGGATTTTTGGCCCGGTCACGCGGGAGCTGCGTACCGAGCGCTTTATGCGCATCATCTCGTTGGCGCCTGAAGTCCTCTGAGTTGAGCAATGCGCAAGATTAAAAAAGGCGATCAAGTCGTCATCTCGGTGGGAAAATCGAAAGGCCAGCGTGGGGCGGTGACGCGGGTTTTACCCAATGACAGGGTCGTGGTCGAAAGCGCCAATATGGTGAAGCGCCACACCCGGCCTAACCCGCGCTTGGGTGCCCCGGGCGGGATCATCGAGAAAGAAGCGCCGATTCATATTTCGAATGTGGCGCTCTATAACCCACAGACGAAAAAGGGCGACAAAGTCGGCTTCAAAGTACTAGAGGACGGCCGCAAGGTGCGCTACTTTAAATCCTCCGGGGAAGTAGTAGAGACCTAGGTGTTGACATGACCCGGTTGCGTACAATTTACCGCGACACCATCGTCGCAGAGTTGCAAAAGGCGTATGGGTACAAGAGTGTCATGGCGGTCCCCCGGATTGTCAAAATCACGCTGAACATGGGGCTTGGCGAAGCGGTAGCGGATAAGAAGATTGTCGACCATGCGGTCGACGATCTAACGCGGATCGCGGGCCAGAAACCGGTGGTGACGCGAGCGCGTAAATCGATTGCCAACTTCAAAATCCGAGACGGCTGGCCTATCGGGTGCAAAGTGACTCTCAGGCGGGAGCGCATGTATGAGTTTCTTGATCGCTTGATCAATATCGCTATACCGAGGATCCGCGATTTTCGCGGCTTAAACGGCCGGTCCTTCGACGGACAAGGGAATTACAGCTTCGGCGTGAAGGAGCAGATCATTTTCCCGGAAATCGATTATGACAAGATCGACGTGATCCGGGGCTTGGATATCTGCATCACCACCACCGCAAGGACGGACGATGAGGCGCGGTCCCTGCTGACCGCGTTCAAGCTTCCGCTGCGTCACTGATCTCTAAGGTAAAGAAATGGCAAAGACATCGCTCATCAATCGCGGTCTGCGGCGGCTGAAGCTGGTAAGAAAATACGCGGCTGCGCGCGCACGCCTGTCGGCGCAAATGAATGACACCGCGCTCAGCGAAGACGATCGTCGGCAGGCGCGGATGAAGCTACATATGCTGCCTAGAGACTCGAGTCCGGTACGGCTGCGCAATCGATGCCGGGCGACGGGGCGGCCGCGCGGTTTCTACCGCAAGTTCGGCTTATCGCGCAACAAACTGCGGCTGGCTGCGATGAACGGTGATGTTCCGGGTTTGGTCAAGGCAAGTTGGTAAACATGCGCGCCGTCACGGCCTGCTATTATCGTTTTTGAAAGCTACGCTAAAAATATGACCATGCAAGATCCCATTGCGGACATGTTTACCC
>JBOIDM010000103.1:0-16570 GCA_050740575.1 Gammaproteobacteria bacterium | reverse complement strand
GGGCGAGGGCGGGCGCATCGTTGATGCCGTCGCCCGCCATGGCTACCCTCTGGCCTTGATCCTGGAGCTTCTTGATCACCGTGAGCTTCTGATCCGGCAGCACCTCGGCCTCGACGCGATCGATTCCAAGTTTCGCGGCCACGGCGCGGGCCGTCGTCTCGTGATCACCTGTGAGCATCACCACAGTTAGTCCCTGCTTATGCAGGGCGGTGATGGCCTCGGGCGTCGTCTCCTTGATCGGATCGGCCACGCCAAACAATCCGGCTGGTTTTCGATCCAGGGCCACGAACATCACGGTCTGCCCATCGCCCCGCAGGTCCTGCGCGCGATCCTCAAGCGCGGCGGAATCGATGCCCAGGGTCTCGAACAGCTCGCGATTTCCGACCGCCACCTGCCGCCCCGCTACGGTTCCAATCACACCCTGCCCGGTCTTGGATTCGAAGTCCGAAGCGGAGGGTATCGGTACTCCGTGTTCTTCGGCCCCACGCACGATCGCCGCGGCTAGCGGATGCTCGCTCGCCCGCTCGAGGCCGGTCGCCAAGCGCAAGACCTCTTCCTCGGAATGGCCGGCCAGCGCATATAGCGACACGAGCTTTGGCCGTCCTTCGGTCAAAGTCCCGGTCTTGTCGACGACCACGGTATCGATACCCTCGAGGATCTCCAAGGCTTCCGCGTTCTTGATGAGCACACCCGCCGTCGCCCCACGGCCGGTCCCCACCATGATGGACATCGGCGTCGCCAGACCGAGAGCGCAAGGGCAGGCGATGATGAGGACGGCGACCGCATTGACGATCGCATGGGCGAGCCGCGGCTCGGGGCCCGCGACTCCCCAGGCCACGAAGGTCACCACCGAGACCACCACGACGGCTGGAACGAAGTATCCCGACACGGCATCGGCCAGGCGCTGGATTGGTGCGCGGCTGCGTTGCGCCTCGCTCACCATGCGTACGATCTGGGCCAAAAGCGTATCGCTCCCCACGCGTTCCGCCCGCATCACGAGGCTCCCGGTACCATTCACGGTCGCCCCGATCAAGCGATCGCCGACAGTCTTCTGCACCGGAACCGGCTCGCCGGTGACCATGGACTCGTCAATCGCGCTGGTCCCCTCGAGTACCACGCCATCTACCGGCACTTTCTCGCCCGGCCGTATGCGAAGCCGGTCGCCGATCTGGAGACGTTCCAGGGGGATGTCCTTCTCAGCGCCATCCTCCCGGAGTAAGCGCGCGGTTTTCGGTGCGAGCGAGATCAACGCGCGAATAGCGGCACCGGTACGGCTGCGTGCCTTGAGCTCGAGCACTTGACCGAGCAGCACCAGGACCGTGATTACGGCGGCCGCTTCGAAATAGACGGGCACGATGCCGTGAGCATCGCGTAACGACGCCGGGAAGAGGCCGGGACCGAGCGTGGCGACGGTGCTGTAGATCCAGGCAACGCCGATGCCTAGGGCAATCAGCGTGAACATGTTAAGGCGCCGGTGGATCAAGGAATGCCATCCGCGTTGAAAGAAGGGCCATCCCGCCCAGAGCACGACGGGCGTCGCTAACGCGAGCTCCAGCCACTGAATCCAACGCATGAGCGGCGCGTCCATGAGGCCGGTCAGATCGCCGAGCATGGCGATCACGAAGACCGGCACGGTCAACCAGAGACCCACTCGGAAGCGCCGCGTCATGTCCGCGAGCTCGGGATTGTCCTCTTCGATGGTGACAGAGCGTGGTTCCAATGCCATGCCGCAGATAGGACAGGTGCCCGGCTCGCTCCGCACCACTTCGGGGTGCATCGGGCAGGTATATTCCGTGCGCGTCTCGATCCCGGACACGCCCATCGGGTCGAGGGCCATCCCGCAGTCGGGACAACTGCCCGGGCCCGGTTGCCGAACCTCGGGATGCATGGGGCAGGTGTAACCACTTGGCGTGGTGTGCGCCGGGCTCGGGGGCGGCGTTGCCAGCTCCGCCGGCGCGGCGCGCAGATAGCGTTCGGGGGCCGCCTGAAACGCAGCTAAGCACCCCCCACAACAGAAAAGATAGGTTTTGCCTTGGTAGCTCAGCCGATGCTGACCCTCCGGGCACACGGTCATCCCGCAGACGGGATCGGTGGTCACCGGCGTAGCATCAGCGGCGTGTGAGCAGCGGTTTGGAGTCGGCATGGCTCATGGGTCTGGCGGAGGGAATTGGCTTATACGATTAGTATATACTTTTCCAATGCTCCTCCCGTTCTCGCCGTACCTGCGGTCAGCATCAGCAAGATCAAGCTCGGTTGGCGCGCTATGGCTCCCGCCGTGCGCGCGTTTCGCACCGGTCTACTGCTGAACTATCTTTATATCGGCGCGTAAGGATCATGAAGTTCTGGACCGAGGCCACTCCGCTTGCGAAGCTCCGCCTCATCGCGTTTCTGATCGTCGGGCTGACGGCCGTGCACGCGGCTTTCCTTTTGTACAGCCTATACCGCGGCGAAACACTTCTGGCCCGCGCCGACGCGACCAGCTCGGTGATCGCGGAAGAGGTGCGTGACGCGAGCCGGCGGCAGCTCTTGTGGATGTTCGGTGGCGTGCCGTTCGGGTTTATTCTGGCGGCCCTCGTGGTGATGCAGGTCCGCCGCATCGGAGAGCGCACCGAGCGCATCGCCCGCGTGGCCCGCAGGATAGTGGAGGGCGATGTCGAGCCTTCCCCCGTGGATCCGGCCGATCCAGACGAGCTCGTGGAAGTGGAGCGCGCCCTGAACGAGATGGCGGCGCGCATCTCCACCCAGGGCCGGCGTCAGGCGGCCCAGCATGCGGCCACGCGCGTGCTGGCGGAGTCCGAGACGCTCGGGCGGGCCATGCCGGCCATCTTGAAGGCCATCTGTGAGAGCCTCGGCTGGCACTGGTCTGGACTCTGGACCATCGACCGCGAGAAGGGGGTCCTGCGCTGCGGTGACATCTGGCACGCCCCGGCCGTGCAGTTGGCGGACTTCTCCGCCATGAGCCAGGGCATGACCTTCGCCCCCGGCGTCGGCTTGCCCGGCCGGGTGTGGCAGAGCGGACAGTCCGCCTGGATCCCGGACGTGCAGGAAGACCCGAACTTCCCGAGGCTCCCGGCGGCCCGCAAGGTCGGACTGCACGGCGCGTTCTGCTTCCCCATCCCCGCGGCCGGTGGTCTCATCGGTGTCATGGAGTTCCTGAGCGCCGAGATCGCCGAGCCCGATGCTGCACTTTTAGCCATGATGGACGCGATCGGCACGCAGATAGGCCAGTTCGTGGAGCGTACCCTGGCACACGAGCAGAGCGCCCAGAAAGCACTCGCGCTCAGCGAGGCGCACCGGCGCCTGGAGCACGACTTCGCCGAGCGGACCGAGGCGAGCCGGCGCCTCATGGCCCAGCACGCGGCCACCCGCGCCCTGGAAGAATCTGCCAGTCTGGATGACGCCGCGCCTCGCATCCTAGAGAGCATCTGCGAGGCACTCGGCTGGGCCTGGTCGGCTTTATGGGTGGTCGATCCCGACCCGAACGTCCGGGCCCTGCGCGAGGTAACATGTTATAGCGCCTCTGGAGATTTCTCTGCCTTTGAAGAGGTGAGCCGCGGCAGCTCCTTCGAGCCTGGCTTGGGCCTTCCCGGCCGCGCGTGGTCCACGGGCCGCCCGGCGTGGAGCGCCGATGTCACTCTGGACCCGAACTTCCCGCGTGCACCCATCGCCAGGCAGGTCGGTTTGCGCGGAGCCTTCGCGTTCCCCATCTGGTGCGAGGGCCGGGTTCAAGGCGTGATGGAGTTCTTCTCGCGCGATCCCGCCGAGCCCGACGAAGCACTTCTGGCCATGATGGGGGCGGTCGGCAGCCAGATCGGCCAGTTCATCGAGCGCAAGCATACAGCGCAGGCGGCGGAAGAAGCCCTGCGGCGCTCGCAAGCACTCCTACAGGGAATTCTTCCAGCGGAGGTTGCCCAAGAGTTGGAGACTACCCGCGGCGTGCGCGCCCGGCACCATGAGAACGTGGCCGTCCTGTTTTGCAACATTGACGGTTTCGCGACCTGGTGCGAGGGCCGGAACCCAGATGAGGCCGTTGCCCGGATACAAGATCTCATGGAAGCATATGAGCGGCTCATGGACGAGCACGGTCTGGTCAAGATCAAGAGCCTCGGCCCCGGCCTCATGGCGGTGTGCGGGCTGCAGCGGGCGGCGCGCAATCCTGCCCTGCACGCGGCAGCGTGTGCACTGGAGCTGCGCGCTGCCGTGGCCCAGATGTGCGATAGCTGGTCGGTTCTCATCGGTATCCACGTGGGCCCCGTCACGGCCGGGTTACTCGGCCGCAAGCGCTTCCAATACGACGTCTGGGGTGATACGGTGGACCTCGCGGCCCGCTTACACCACCACGACCGGCCCGGCGCGATCGTGCTGAGCGACACGGCGCGCATTGCCGTCGCCCGCTACGGTGACTTCGAGCCGCTGGGGCCCGTGCCGCTCGGCACCACTGAGCACCAGGCTTTCTATCTGATTGGCTTCAAAGACAACGCCGAAACCCGGGCCGCTGTGGCCGCGGTGCATGCTTGAAAGGGTAGTGAATAAATCGTACCTGGACCGGGGTTGGCGAAGCCGTGACCAAACGAACCGGCCGATGAATGTTGGGTTACGCGATAAAGCTGCTAAGCCAATCTCGAGCTCATCCCTCGTTGCATCTCAACGATCCGGTTTGGGCAGGCGCGAGACCAGATCGTCCCACGCGATCACCACCCCCGGCAGCACGCTAACCGGGGTGGTGCCCGCCAATTCCTGCATCACTGGCTCACCGTACCCGCCATCTGCGAGGCGGTAGGAGGTGACCATCCGATCGGCCGGGTGTACGAGCCAGTATTCCCGTACGCCAGCGCGCTCGTAGGCGAGGCGCTTGAGTAGATAATCATGACTCGCGCTAGCAGGCGAGAGCACCTCGACCACGAAATCCGGGGCGCCACGCACGCCGCGTCGATCGATCTTCCCCGCATCGCACACGACCAACACATCCGGCTGCACCACGGTGTCGATCTGCTCATCGAGTTCCTCCCCCTTAGGCAGACGCACGTCCAGCGGCGCGATGAAGGCGCGGCAGGATTTGCCCTCCAAGGCGCGCCGAAGCTGGAAGTAGATATCCCCGGCAATGTCTTGGTGCTCAAGGCTCGGCGCCAGGGCCATGAGGTAGGCCATGCCGTCGATCAGCTCGTAGCGGACATCCTCCGGCCAGGCAAGGTAGTCCGCGTAGGTGTGGTACGCGTTATCACGCAGCGCGAGTGCCATGAGAAACCCTAGGTGATGTTGTGAGTACCATTTTAGTCCCACGTTCAGCGGGGTCTCAACCGGGTGATTCCGGCCGGCGCCGCGTAACCGCTAGCGACGCGATCGCGCCGAGGTCGCATGAGGCCGGCTAGAACGCACAACCGGCTCGACAGGCATCACGCCACTACCCGCGGCCCGCTCCACCGAGAGGCGGCCTCGAGCGTGTAGCGGTAGCCGACCTCGACGATGGCGTGGATCTTCTTGAACTCCAGGAGGCCGTAAGCGTTCAGGGGCGGTTTGAGCAGGAGATCCGCGTTGCGCTCCACCAGAGCCGTACGGTGCGCGCTCGCGAGCAACAATGTCCGCATCACGATGGCCGCGAGACCCGGAACGAGGATCGGCCGCGCAAAGGGGAGCAGCTTGTTCCGGAAGATCCGCCACTCGGACGGGATGCCGGAAGGCGGAAAGCGGAGGTCATCGGCGGCGCTGACGTTGACGGCGATGACGGACCCGCCGCCGCGCTCGCGCATGACGTCGCCCGGCAGGTTGTTGATGACGCCGCCGTCGACGAGCAGATGCAGGCCCCGAACGAAGGGCGGCAGAATCCCCGGCAGCGAGACGCTGGCCCGCACGGCCTCCCAGGTGGGGCCGCGGTCTTGCACGACCATCTCGGTCGTCGTAAGGTTGACCGAGACCGCGAAGTAGTTGATCCAGAGGTCCTCGATGCGGGTCTCGCCGAGCGCCCTCTGCATCCCTTCCTGGAGGCGTCCAGCGTTGAGCAGGGCAACCATAGGAACGGTGTACTGGGCGAACGGTTTGCGGCTCATAAACCGAAGGTTGACTTCGATCATCTCCTCCTGGGAGAGGCCGAGCGCCACCTGCGCGGCAATGACGGAGCCCATGCTGGTGCCGCCGACCATGTCGATGGGGATACCCAGCTCGCGCAAGGCGGCGACGACACCGATGTGAGCATAACCGCGTGCGCCTCCTCCGCCGAGCACGAGCCCGACGGCGCGCCCGGAGAGGATACTGGCGAGGCGGGCGAGGTCCCCCGGATTGCCGAGACGCACGTGGTGGTAGCTGTCGAGTTGCCTGTGGGAGAGCCATGCCTGCGTCCCGCTCGGCAGCCGGGTGGCTTGTGGATGAATCAAGACGAGTGAGCGGCGGGCGCGCACCCGGTCGTGGTCGTGGGCGGCCAGGAAGCCTACCTCGATGGGTCCGGGCTCGGGTGTCGCCGTCGCGTCCGCGACCAGGACGATGTGGTCGGCGAGCCGTACCGCGCGCCGCGTCCACGGGGTGAGCGTGGCATCGGTCTCGAGCACGACGTAGGCGTGGCGCGGTCCCTCGTCCTCCATCCAGGAGCTGAACAGCAGCCACCGCGGGTGGCCCTCGGGCAGGCGAGCCACATCGTGTAGGATGCCGAGGGCGGAAAGCTCCGCTGCGTTGAGATGGAGGGTCGGCCCGAATCTCGATAGGTGATCCGTCAACGCCCGCGCAAACGCCGCTGTCGGTGCGCTCGGACCTGTCGGGACGAGGGTGAAGTAGCGGGTGCTCGCCCGCCGCTGGCCCGAGGCGTGGGGCGCGACGATGCTCTTCTCGATGAGCGTCCGCGTGAGTGTCTTGAGCGTCTGGGGGTAGCGGTCGACGAGCGCGTGGAAGCGCTCCGGGGAAAAGCGAATGAGCTCGGTGTCCCGCATCGCATAGGGCGTGGCGATGCGAGGCCCGCCGGAGAGCAACGACAACTCCCCTACGCTGTCGCCGCGGCCCAGCTCTCCCAGGGTCTTAAGTTCGCCGAGCTCGTCCCGCCGCAGGACCTGCAGCCGGCCGCTCAGGAGGATGTACCAGCCGTCTGCAGGATCGCCCTGGCGGAACAGGGTCTCGCCTCGCCGCACCGTCACCCGCTGTACTTGTTGCTCTAACGCGTCGAGCTCTTGGGGTTCAAGTAGGCCGAGGAAGTCCGGGAGCACCTCTGCCAGTTGCGCGCGCCCCATGCGGTTTCGAGTGACCCACACCAGGGGCTCAAGTATCTCACCCTCGCGCTCCGAAAGCGCGTCGAGCACGGCGCGCGGGAGCCGGTAGAGCAGGCAGGGGGATTCTGCTTCTATGGTCGCCGTCCACGCCCCGCCGAGCACCAGTTGGATCTCCCCGAGCACCCCTCCCGGCCCGTAGCGCGCTAGGACTCGCTCCTCACCGCTCGGGGGCGTGGCGACCGCCCGCAGCATCCCCGAAGCCACGGCGTACAGGGCGTCGTCCAACTCGCCCTGCCGGACGAGCACTTGATCCTGCTGCAGGTGTACCCGGTCAACGCCTTCCATCACTGCCTTTAGGGTGGTGTCGTCCAGAGAGCGGAGCAGCTCCAGGCGGCGGAGGATCTGGAAGGGCTCGGCTTCCTTCTCCGGAGCATCGGTCATAGTATGTGTAAACGGCATCTACGCACGGTCTGTGACCTATCGGGGCTTGTGGGGCGCGGACATTAGTGCGAAAAATACCGCTGCAAATATTTGTCGAATGAAATGCGATCCGCCGCTTCCATCTCCCGCTGTTTCAATAACGATTGCCGCGCCGCTTCGACAAGCGCGTTCGAGCGATCGCCGGGTAGACTCAGTTGTTTGAAGTATTCGGCGTGTAGATTTGACAGGCGCAAGGAGAACCCTAGGAAAGATTCGCGCTTTTGCCGCATCTCGGCGAGCATGCGCGCGGAAGGAAGCACGCCGGGCGAAGCCACGGCGTGACGCTGCGCATTGAGTGCGGCGGTATAAGGACTTTCGGGATCGCCCTCATCGAGGATCGCGCACACGGCGCCGGTCCGAGCGAGGATGTCGGCCGCCCATTCCGCGAGTACGCGCGCCTGGTCATGGTCACGGAGTATCAAACCGGGCTCTCGTCCGCGAGCCGCGACCCGCAGCTCGTTGCGTTCGAATTCACGGCGATCGTGCTCGCGCAGGGACGGGCTTTCTGAGAACAAGCACATGAGCAAGAACCCCTCGAGGAATAGGAGTTGCGGCAGGTTCACACCGATCGGATCGTAAGCTTGGACATCGAGCGCGCGGACTTCCACGTACTTCACGCCGCGGCGCGTCAGCGCGGCGGTAGGGCGCTCACCGGACGCCGCGATCTGTTTGGGCCGCACGAAGCTGTAGTATTCGTTTTCGATTTGGAGAATATGGGTGTTGAGTTGCCGGTACTCGCCATCGACCTTGATGCCGATGCGTTCGTAGTCCGGATAAGGTGTGCCGATCGCATGAGCGAGACCGGCGACGTATTCCGCCAGGCTATTATAAGATATATTCAAACTTGACTGGGTGCTGTTCTTATAACCAATATCGCTCATGCGCAAGGAGGTGGCGTCCGGCCGATACAGCGTTTCCGCGTCGAACTGCTCAAACTCCCGGCCAGGCCCTGTCAAGAATGATTTGGAGAAAGCCGGTGACGCGCCGAACAAATAAGGAATGATCCAGCCCCAACGCTGCAGGTTTCGAACCAAGGCGAAATAGCAACTAGAGATGAAGTCCTGAAGCGGCTGCGGATCTCCTTCGAGATCCTTATAGATCGGCCAGAACTCCTCGGGTAGCGAATAGTTAAAATGCACCCCGGCGATCGCCTGCATCGCACGCCCATAGCGATACGCGAGGCCACGGCGGTAGACGTGTTTCATACGGCCTACATTGGAACTTCCGTACTGGGCAATCGGAATACTCTCCTCGCCTTGCAGCTCGCAGGGCATACTCGATGCCCACAGCAGCTCGCCGCCGAGGCGCCGCTCCGCGAACTGGTGCAACTCGGTAAGAAAATCCAGCGTGTCCGTCGCGTCCTTGCAAGGGGGGGTGCGGAACTCGAGCAAGGCTTCCGAATAATCGGTCGTGATATAGGGGTGCGTCAGCGCGGAGCCGAGCGCGGCCGGATGCCGCGTCTGCGCGATCCGCCCACCGGGAGTCACGCGCAAACATTCCTTTTCGAGGCCCTTGAGTCCTCGGGCCAGCATGCGGCCGAGCGCGAGGTCCGCGAGGCGCCGCAGGCGGGTTTCAAAGAGCGTGGACATTTAGGCTAGGGTGTACAAAATAACCGCATAGCGCGCGGCCTTGCCGATGGCGATCGCCGCCAACGATCTCAAGAAGGGGAGACGCAACCATCCCGCAGCCAGGCATAAGGCATCGCCGATGAAGGGCAGCCAGGACAGTAACAAAACCGGTGTACCCCAGCGGCGCACCATCACGAGAGCCCGCTCGCTCTTACCCCGCGTGTATCGTTCGATGGGATAACCGCGGGCGGCAAAATACCCAAGCAGCCAGGTCGTCAGTGCGCCGAGGGTGTTGCCGGCGGTTGCCACCGACAGCAATAGGCTGGGCGCGGTATCGGAGCGCAGCGCCAGCCAGGCCAGGACCGCCTCCGAGCCGCCGGGCGCCACCGTTGCCGAAATGAAAGCGCTGACAAAGAGCGACATTAGCCCGAAATTGGACACGTTGTCGGTCATGGCCGGGCCCCGCGCTCACCGCTACGAAGCGTCAACAGGCAAGCTGGCGCAGCACGTAGGGCAGGATCCCGCCGTGCTGGTAATACTCCCACTCCTTTGGCGTATCGATGCGCACGTCGGCGGTAAAACGCCGCTCGCGGCCGTCCGTTCCTCCCGCCACGACCGCGACTTCGCGGGCGCCGACTTCGATCCCGTCGATGTCGTAACTCTCCGCGCCGGTGAGCTTCAGGGCGTCTGCACTCTGCCCGTCCTTGAAGGTCAAGGGAAGGACCCCCATGCCGACCAGGTTCGAGCGATGGATGCGCTCGAAGCTCTCGGCGAGCACCGCGCGCACCCCGAGCAGGCGCGTGCCCTTGGCGGCCCAGTCACGGGAAGATCCAGTGCCGTATTCTTTACCGGCGATCACTAACAACGGAACCCCTTCGGCTTGGTAGCGAACGGCGGCGTCGTAAACGCTAAGCTGCTCGCCCGAGGGTTGGTACCGCGTCCATCCCCCCTCGGTTCCAGGCGCCAGGCGGTTGCGCAAGCGTATATTGGCGAAGGTGCCGCGCACCATGACCTCATGATTGCCGCGGCGCGCGCCGTACGAATTGAAATCCCTGGGTTGTACTCTGCGCTCGATCAGATAACGCCCGGCCGGGCTATCGACCTTGATCGAGCCCGCCGGGGAGATGTGATCGGTGGTGATGGAATCGCCTAAGAGGGCCAATACCCGCGCTCCGATGACTGGATGTATCCCAGGTGGCTCCCTTCCCATGCCGTCGAAGTAGGGAGGGTTCTTGATGTAGGTCGATGCCGGATCCCATCGGTACAGCGTGCCGGTGGGCACGTTCATGCCGGCCCAGCGCGCGTCCCCCGTGAATACACCGTCGTAACTCGCCGAGAACATCGCCGAGTCGAGCGTGCGCAGGATCGTATCGTTGATTTCCTGTTGCGTGGGCCAAATGTCCTTGAGATAGACCGGCGTACCGGACGGGTCCATTCCGAGCGCATCATTATAGAGGTCGATATCCATGGTGCCGGCGATGGCATAGGTAACTACCAGCGGCGGCGAGGCCAAGAAGTTCATCTTGACCTCGGGATGGACGCGGCCCTCGAAATTCCGGTTTCCCGACAGCACTGAGCATACGGCCAGACTGCCTCTCGTGATGCCTTGGCTGACCGCATCGGGCAAGGGCCCCGAGTTGCCGATGCAGGTCGTGCAACCGTAGCCGATGACGTGAAAGCCGAGCTCTTCGAGGTATGGGATGAGTCCCGCTTTGCGCAAGTACGCACTCACGACCTGCGAGCCGGGGGCGAGGCTGGTCTTGACCCAGGGCTGGACCCGCAGGCCGCGCTCGCGCGCTTTCTTGGCCAGCAGGCCGGCCGCCATCATCACGCTGGGATTCGAGGTATTCGTGCACGAGGTGATCGCCCCGATCACGATGGCACCGTCCTTGAGCGCCGCGTCGTGCCCGTTGATCTTGATCATTTCCACACCCGTGTGATGCGCTTCCTCGCCGCCCACCGCGGTTCCGCCGCCCTCATTGTGAAAGCGTGCCATGTCCCGGTCCTTGCCGGCGGCGCCGGAGCGCTCTTCCTGATAGACACGCAGTACCTTCGACACGACTTCCTTGGCGTTCCTGAGCGCGATCCTATCCTGGGGCCGCTTGGGTCCGGCCAGCGACGGCTCGACGCCGCCCATGTCGAGCGCGAGCACCTCGGTGTAACGCGTGCTGGGGCTTTTGGCGTCACGCCAAAAACCTTGTGCGCGTGCGTAGGTCTCCACCAAAGCGACCTGGTTCTCGGGACGGCCGGAGAGCCGCAGGTAGTTGACGGTTTCCTGATCGATGGGAAAAATACCGCAGGTCGCGCCATACTCGGGCGCCATATTGGCGATCGTGGCCCGATCGGCCAAGGGGAGATGGTCGAGCCCCTCGCCGAAGAATTCCACGAACTTACCGACCACGCCCTTTTTTCTTAGCATATGCGTGACGGTGAGCACGAGATCGGTCGCGGTGGCGCCTTCGGGCAGGCGGCCGGTGAGGCGAAATCCGACCACTTGCGGGATCAGCATCGTGATCGGTTGCCCCAGCATTGCCGCCTCGGCTTCGATGCCCCCGACGCCCCACCCGAGTACCCCGAGCCCATTGATCATGGTCGTGTGCGAGTCGGTTCCGACGACCGTGTCCGGAAAGGCTTGGGCCGTTCCGTTGGCACTTTGAGAGTAGACCGTGCGGGCGAGGTATTCGAGGTTGACCTGATGGACGATGCCCGTGTCCGGGGGCACGACCTTGAAGTTCGAGAATGCCTGTTGCCCCCAGCGCAGAAACACATAACGCTCTTGATTGCGTCCGAATTCGATCGCGGCGTTTTTTTCCACGGCATCTGTGCTGCCGAAGACATCGACCTGAACGGAGTGGTCGATGACCAGCTCGGCGGGGGACAAGGGATTGATCTTGGCGGGGTCCCCTCCGAGCCGCTGCATGGCTTCGCGCATCGCGGCAAGATCGACGATCGCCGGGACTCCGGTGAAGTCTTGCATCAGGACGCGCGCCGGCGTGAAGGCGATTTCCTTACTGGGCTCGGCCTTCGGATCCCAGGTGGCGAGCGCCTCGATGTCTGCTCGGGTAACGGTAACCCCGTCCTCATGGCGCAAGAGGTTTTCCAGCAAGATCTTGAGGGAGTAGGGGAGCGTTGCCGTGGGATAACGACGCTCGAGGGCCGTGAGATTATAGATGTGATAGGGTGCGTTGGCGGCTTCGATGATCTCCCGCGTGTTATAACTGTCGTTCATGATCTCTCCCAGGTAAAGGAACGAGGAATCGCATACCACTCGCCCGCCGCTCGCGGCGGACAGGCTTGATTATCCGCGATCCGGCGCTGAACCGATAGGCTGTCACGGGGAGGCGTGGAATACGCGATCGATGCTCGCGCCGCCTAAACACACCTCCTTCTGGTAGAACACCGCGGCTTGACCGGGCGTGACCGCCCACTGTGGCGCTTCGAATACGAGCCGGCAGCGGTCCGCGTCGATCGCGGTAATCGTGGCCGGCTGATCGGCTTGGCGGTAGCGGGTCTTCACCGTGCATCGCAACGGAAGCACCGGGGCACGGTCGGCCACCCAATGCAGGGACGATGCCTCCAAGGCAGTGCTGAGAAGCCGCGGGTGATCATGTCCTTGTCCCACCACGAGCACATTGTTTTTGAGGTCCTTGTCTAAGACGTACCAGGGCGCTGCCAAGGCTCCCTTGACGCCGCCGATCCCAAGCCCTTCGCGCTGGCCGAGCGTGTAATAGGCGACACCGAGATGCTCGCCGAGCACCTCGCCTTCGAGGCTACGGATCTCCCCCGGAATGATGGGAAGGTAGCGGCTGAGAAACGGACGAAAGCGGCGCTCGCCGATGAAGCAGATCCCGGTGCTGTCGCGTTTGTCGTGTAGGGCGAGCCGCGCCTCGGCGGCCGCCGCGCGCACCTGCGATTTATGCATCGAACCGATCGGAAATAGACTATGGGCTAACTGAGCTTGGCCGAGCATATAGAGGAAGTAGCTCTGGTCCTTGGCAGGATCGATCCCCCGCAACAGTTGCCACTGCCCCTGCCGGTGCGCGATACGTGCGTAGTGTCCGGTGGCCATGGAGCCGCCGCCCGACGACAGCGCGTGGTCGAGACAGGCCTTGAATTTGACCTCGCGGTTGCATACCACGTCCGGGTTGGGTGTCCGCCCCGCTTGCAGTTCGGCGAGAAAACGGCTGAAGACGCGCTGGCGGTACTCGGCGGCGAAGTTGACGACTTCGATATCGATGCCTAGGCGCTCGGCGACCGCCACCGCGTCGATGAGATCCTCGCGGCTCGGACACTCACTTTCCGTATCGTCGTCCTCCCAATTCTTCATGAACAGGCCGCTGACCACATAGCCTTGGCGTTTCATGAGCAGAGCCGCGACGGCGGAGTCCACTCCGCCCGAGAGGGCGACGATGGTGCGTTGGCACGCGGCCGCGTCGTGCAACCCGCTCACACGCCACGCTCCGCGATGCGATCGAGCTGAAAAGGGCCGGCGCGCGCGCCGATGACGGTTACCCCAGGCGGCCGTTGCATGACTAGACTTTATCATAGATTATGCGGCACACGTTTTGCACTTTAATCAAACGCGTCGCCGGTGAGATCCCTGCCTACCGACCGTACAAACCGTTTATGCAATAACGAATAACGTGGTATCTTTTGCATTGCCTCTTTTACCTTGCCGACGATCTGGGAGGCTTTAAGCTTTGCCGTACCGCAATGGCATACTCCCGATTGAAATCTTGGATTGCCTGCCGCAGTAACCGAGGCACGTACATGATGCAGAAAATTCGATGGCTACGATGGCTACTGATCGCCTGCCTGGCCGCTCTGGCGCAGGGACTCTGGGGTGCCTCACCGCGCGTCGGCGATGCCGATCTCGTGGCGGCACCCGAGCATCGGCGCGCCACCAAACTCATCGCGCATTACCTTGCCAATTACCATTACAAGAAGGTGAGCTTCGACGATGCCATGTCGGCCGAGGTGTTGAAACGCTACGTCGAGTCCTTGGATCCGAATCGCATTTATTTCCTGCTCGAAGATATGAACCGCTTCGCGGTCTATCGAGACCAACTGGACGAGGCCGTGAAGGAGGCTAAGCTCGAGCCTGCTTTCGAGATTTTCAAAGTGTTCCGCGGGAGGCTCGAGGAGAGGGTCACCTATGCCCGCGAGCTGCTCGCCCAACCGCTTGATTTCACCGTTGACGAGGAGTTCGTGCTAGATCGCAGCCGCGCCCCCTGGGCCCGCGACCGCGGCGAGCTTGACGATCTCTGGCGCAAGCGCGTCAAAAATGACGTATTGAACCTCTTAATCACCGGCCAGGATCAAAAGCAAGCGGCAAGCACCATCTCCGACCGATATCAGGGCCTTGCGCGGCATACCTATCAATTGTCGGCCGATGACGTTTACGAGATCTTCATCAACGCTTACACGGCGAGCGTGGAACCGCACACCTCCTACTTTTCACCGCGCAATTCCGAGGACTTCAAGATCCGCATGAGCCTATCGCTGGAAGGCGTGGGCGCGGTGTTACGGAATGAGAACGACTACACGATCGTACAGCAGGTGGTGGCCGGGGGGCCCGCGGCCAAAAGCGGACGGCTCAAGCCGGAGGATCGGATCGTCGCCGTGGCGCAGGGCTTGGCGGGTTCTTGGGTCGATATCATCGGATGGCGCCTGGAAAAAGTCGTGGACCTTATTCGCGGACCACGCGGCACCGTCGTTAGACTACAGCTCATTCCGAAGGGCGCGGCTACGAGCGCGCCGACGACGGTCATCGCCCTGACGCGCGAAAAGATCAAATTGGAAGATCAGGCCGCGAAGCAGGCCGTGATTGAGGTGCCGCGGGAGAAGCCCACCATGCGTATCGGGGTGATCACGCTTCCCGCGTTTTATATTGATTTTGCCGCGCGGGCGCGGGGCGAGAAAAATTATCGCAGCACCACCCGCGATGTGAGGGCATTGATCGTAAAGCTGATGCAATCCAAGGTGGGCGGCATCGTCATGGACTTGCGCGGTAACGGGGGCGGATCCTTGGTTGAAGCCACGGAGCTTACGGGCTTGTTTATTCCAGAGGGGCCGATCGTGCAAGTGCGGGACGCCTCGGGCGTGATAGATGTGAATGAAGATCCGGACCCCGCCGTGGTGTATAAGGGGCCGCTTGCCGTCTTGGTGGACCGGCAGAGCGCCTCCGCCTCGGAGATCTTTGCGGCCGCGATTCAGGATTACCGGCGCGGTATCGTGGTCGGCGAGCCCACCTTCGGCAAGGGAACCGTGCAGAATCTAATCGACCTCGATCAGATCGATAGCACCGAGGGCGGGGATCTCGGCCAACTCAAGGCCACGGTGGCGCAATTCTTCCGTATCAACGGCAGCAGTACGCAACACCGCGGCGTGGTGCCGGATATCGTGTTCCCGGCGGTATTACACACCACCGATCTGGGCGAACGCACGTTAGAAAACGCTTTGCCCTGGGATCGAATCGGAGCGGCGAAGTATGCCCCGTTGAGTGCTCCACTGTACACGCTTCAGGAGGCCCGATGGCGCCACAAATCTCGGGTCAGCCAGGCGCCTATCTTTTCGCTGTTGATTCATGAAGCGCAACGCCGGCGGCAGGAAGAGGTACGCAATCGCGTCAGCCTCCTCGAGCGTAAGCGCCGCGAACAGCAGGAAGCCGATGCGCGCTGGCAGCGCGAACTGGAAAAGCGCTATCGCGAGGTATTTACGGTGGCGCCGGCGCCTTACCGCAAGGCAGGCGATTCGAGCGCTGCGAGCGCCGATAAACCGATCGACATCGGCCAGGTGACGCTGTACGAAACCGCCTTCGTGCTCAAGGACATGATCGAGTTGGCGCGGAGCGGGGCGACACGCGCGGCGAGTACCGGCAGCGAGTGGACGCCGGGATTGGCGAAGTGGTAGTTTTCGCCTGCGCAAGCCGCTTACACGGCCTGCTTGAAATTCGTGCCGTGCTCGTAGAACAAATACACTAACTCGTTCAGGTAGCGGAGACCGAGCGCCGTGGGTTGGATATGCCCAGCGCTGTAATCGATTAGTCCGCGTTGGGCGGCGTCGACCAAGGACGCTTCAATGGTCTCGATGGGCAAGCCCGCGTGCTCGTTGAAGAGTGTCGAGGGGAATCCGTGTCTCAGCCGCAGGGCGTTGATCATGAACTCGACGACAACTTCATCCGCGTCGACGCGGTGTTCATCCTCGATTGCGGCCGCAGTCCCGGCCCCCTCCATGAAGGTCTTGGGGTTGCGGCGCTTGGCCGTGCGGACAATCCGCTGTTCGACCGGATCGCTGATTTTTCCGTGGGCGCCCGCGCCGATGCCCAGGTAATCG
>JBOIDM010000102.1:0-8399 GCA_050740575.1 Gammaproteobacteria bacterium | reverse complement strand
CAACTGGATGCCGCCTTGACGGCGTTGTTCCTCGTCACCACCTGGGTGCTTGTGATCGAGACCTTGCGGGTCTGTCATGCGGTATTGACCGGGCGCCGGCACCCGCCATTGGCAGAGATACCGCACTTCCCTCGGCGCGCAGTCGAAAACTAGCGCTGGATCCGTGAGAGGCATTGTTTTCGTCAGATGGTCGGATGGGCCGAATGGAGCAGAGATGGAAATATATGCTACCTGAAGCCGCAGGTTGGAGAATACTTGTTCTGCTGAAGTTCTGAAACATGACGCCGATACAGCGTGCGACAGTCCAGAGGGCGGGGAATAGCATGATACAGACGCAGCGACGGTTGCGTATCGTCGATGGGGGCACTGTCGGCATGACACAAGGCGATGCTAAAATTTGGACTAGCAAATAGAGTAATGGAAAACGCGACATTTACCATTGCGACCATCGGCCTAGGTGCAGATGAACGCCGATGGTTGCAGCAGATTGTAGAGACTTCGCAAACGCAAGGGCTGCGCTTCGTGCCATACGTAGGGAGTCCTGGCACCGCGCCGGACATCGTAATTATCGATTCCGATACGCCGCAGGCCTTACAGAGTTGGACCGGTTGTCTCAAGGCCAAAGCACAAGGCAAAACGATTTCCGGTATTGTTTTGGCGCGCGAGCGGCCCGCAGACAACCCAAAATATTTGATTCAGCGGCCAGCGAGTGCGACGCGGCTTCTAGCCATGTTGGAAAAGGTTGCCATTGAGGAGCATGGCGCACCGTGTGACGCTGCGTCTGTCTCCTCTGTCTCCGCGGAGGACACGATAACGTACGCCGCTGCTGGGAAGCGAGGCGCACAAGGATTGCCTGGTGTGAAGGCGCTCATCGTGGATGCCAGTTTCCCGGTCAGAACACAGCTGAAGAACGCGATTAAATCGATCGCTTCTCATATCGATCTGGCACAGACCGGAGACGAGGCGATCGAGTTCATCAATAACAAACGCTACGACATCATATTTCTGGACGTGATGTTACCGGGGATAGACGGTTACGAAATCTGCCGAATGGTCAAGCGCGACCCTAAGAAACAAACAACCCCGGTAGTTATGCTCGTGGCCGACGCTTCGCCCGCGGAGACTATCAGAGGTAAGCTCGCGCTTTCGAGCTGCGATGCTTTTGTCGCGAAGCCTATGCAGCCGGCGGTCATCGACGATGTCGTCAAGAAGCTCTTGCATATTTCAACGCCCGCCTAGATCGACTCGAACTGCAACAGCGCGTCGCTTACGTCACGCGATCCAAACCATCAAGCAGCTCAGCGACGTTTTGGAATCGGTCGTTGGGGTTTTTGGCCAGCAATGTGTTAAGCAAAAACTGATAGCGCGAGGTCGCGGACGGAAGGCTTGGGATAGCGGTTTCCAGATGAGCTTGAAAGACCTCGTAGGGAGTGGTGCCGCGATAGGGCAAGATGCCGGTTAACATCTGATATAGGATGACGCCAAGGCTATAGAGATCGCTACGTTTATCCAATCCCTGTCGGGTGATTAGTTCGGGACTAATAAAGTATGCGGTGCCAAGCAGCGAATTTGCCGAGGTGAGATCCCCGCTGGCGTTGGTATCTTTCGCGATCCCGAAATCGGTAATTGCCAAGCACTGCTCGTCCCTGAATAAGATATTAGCCGGCTTTAGATCCCGATGGATCACGCCAATCCGGTGAACCGCGTCTAGCCCTAATGCAATCTGACGCAGGAAGTTCATCGCTGTCGCGGGATTTATACCGTGCTTTATCCTTGTTTTTAGATCGCCGGCCGGGAAGTATTCCATAGCGATATACGCTAGGTCGCTGCCGAATCCTCGCTCGAAAACTCTGGCGACGTGGGGATGGCAGAGTTTTTTCAGGAGGTTGTATTCGCGCATGAAGCGTTTAAACGGAACGGGGTTCTCTTGCGCTTTAAAAGGTAGGATTTTCAGTACCAGAGGTCGCCCATCTTTGTGGCGTTCAGCGAGAAAAATAGATGCCATTCCTCCCGTGCCGATTTCACGGGTGAGCGTATAGCCAGGAACAGTTAAAGGCCGATCCAGCTGCGAGCGTAATGGGCCAGGAACTTCGAACAAGCGCGAAGCAACGGTACCACCGTCCGCGTCATTGAATGCGTTGACGTCGCCTGGGCTTGCTGTTTGATGTTCTACGACGGTTAACCTTTTGCCCGCAAACACCGATCACCTCCGTAAACCCGCGACTTTATAAATCCGCACGCATCTCGATCCCTCTGTCCGAGCACTGGGATAGTCATACAGTAGAAACGGGTCTCGGGGAACTAAGGGATTACCTATCGCGCCCAGGCGGGTAGTAACCCGGCCTCGCGAGCAAAGGAGCGGCGCGAGTCGAAGTCCGAAAGTGCGGACCCTCTCGGCTGCTGCACGATCCATCGGCGGTAGGCGCCGTCAATTTCCGCGGTCCACCAGATTTCGAACAACTGCGAGGGCTCTGACTGATCGTTCATACGTGTTACTCCGTCACTGAAGAATTAGGTACCTTGGATTTTCGGCTCCCAAGCTCGGGAACCCGAATCAACGGTTACACAACTAAAGCAAAAACGTAACCACATGCGTGTGTAATCTTGGCGGTAAAACCTCGTGTCACGAAAACCGGTAAACGAGGCTCGCCACGCTCGCGCCCGCGAACACGATGGCATGGAACCAAGACCACCTTTGGTAGCGAGTGGCCAGGTCCTTGGGCTCTCGATTCGATAGCAGGTAGGGTCGCCCACCTTCCGGCGTGCGCATTAATAGTAAGTCGTTAGGCCGTTCGATGCGCTCGCGATCCACTTGATCTTCCGCCGCCGCCCGCGCTTGGGTCCATTCTTGAAGGTTGATCTGTCCATCGCCGTCACTGTCGAAACGCTTCGCCAGTCCTTGCCGATCTTGTTTCCATTCGTGTAACAATAGACTTACGTCGTGGCTACGCTCCATCGGCGTGTAGTGATGACCGATGCTCACGATGTCTCCGAGAGCGTATAGATTATCTCCAGGCGCCAGGTATTCCACGTCGAGCCAAAAATCGCCTTCCTGCCAGCGCAATCTATGCGTCGTAATTATCTCCGCAGCGTCGGGATCGATGATACATTGACCGGTTTCGTCGCTCAAAACGAAAGTATCCGTACTCTGACCTTGTGAATGCGGTGTCCAAGAATTTCCGTTTTGGCGTCGGACCTTGTAGCGATACCATACGCACGGCGGGCCCGATCTAAAGCCAATCGGAAGGGTCCCCGGATGCGGTTCACAGCGGCCGTAGAGTTCGGTGTAACCCTGAGCCGCGCTCCGGATAGCCGAACTAGGCGTGTCGATGATGAGGTGGTAGCGCCGATGGGCGCCTAACCATGCCCACAGGCTCGCGATGACAATCGCCCCAAGCAACGCTAATCGAACCGCGGGCCTAGGCACATACCACACAAGCGCGAGCAGGGCCACGTAGCTTGCCGAAACTAAGCCGTGGCCGAGATCTCGCCACCACGGGCCGTGCATCACGATTGACTACGGGGTTTGAAATAAAACGCGAAGATCGACGTCTGTCTTTTCCGCAGCCTCGAAGAGCAGTACCTCGTGCGTTCGAAAATCGAATAATTTCGCGATAAACAAATCGGGAAATTGCTCGATGGCGACGTTATTAACGTTCACAGCGTCGTTATAAAACTCGCGCCGATCGGCGATGTCGTGCTCTAGGCCGGTGATGCGGTTTTCCAGATGGTGAAAGGTTTCGTTGGCTTTAAGATCAGGGTAGTTCTCGACCAGTGCGAAGAGTTGCCCGAGACCGGAGCGCAACAGCTTCTCCGCAGTGCCGAGGGCAGGAATATCCGTGGCTTCACGCGCCGCCGCAACCATACTTCGCGCCTCAACGACCTTGCGCAAGGTGTCTTGTTCGTGCTTCATGTATTCCTTGCATGTGGCGACCAGTTTTGGCAGTTCATCGTGACGCTGTTTGAGTAGCACATCGATGTTTCCCCACGCCTTACGGACATTGTGCTTAAGCGTCACGAAGCGGTTATAAGCAAGGGTGCCGTAGATGAATACGGTAACGGCCGCGGCGAGCAAAACGTAGCCTGCAATCTTCATGGTGATTTCCCTCGCGATGGTCATTTGGATAAGCCGGCGCTCGTTATGCGCCATGACTTGGCGCTATAGCGGCTCCGCGGCCATGATCTTGATGACGTAGCGGCCGTAACGTAGTAGGCGCACCGCCGTCTGGAAGGATGGAAAACTTTATTCATTTGGATCATATCCCAAGCTCGGTCCGAGCCAGCGTTCGACTGCTTTGAGATCCATACCCTTCCGCCGTGCGTAATCGTGGACCTGGTCTTCGTTGATCGACCCTAGCCCGAAGTAACGCGCTTTGGGGTGGGAGAAATACCAGCCGCTTACCGAGGCCATCGGGTACATCGCATAGCTTTCAGTGAGGCGGATCCCCGTTTGCTGTTCGGCATCGAGCAGCCGCCATAACAAGGGTTTTTCAGTGTGATCGGGACAGGCCGGATAGCCGGGCGCGGGACGGATGCCTTGATAGCTTTCGTCGATCAGTCCCTCGATGCCAATGCTTTCCTCGGGGGCGTAGCCCCAAAATTCCTTGCGCACGCGTTCATGCAAGTGCTCTGCGAAGGCCTCGGCCAGACGGTCCGCTAACGCTTTAACCATGATGGAAGAATAGTCGTCGTGCTGATCCTCGAAGCGCTTGATGATTTCCTCTATACCGATTCCGGTCGTGACTGCAAAGGCACCGATATAATCTGCGACGCCCGTTTCCTTCGGCGCGACGAAATCGGCCAAGGCGAGATTGGGCTGTCCCGGCGGCCGTTTCTGTTGTTGCCGCAAGCTATGGATCACCGTAAGCTCGCCGGAACGGGTCTCATCGGTATAGATCTCGATGTCGTCTTCTCCCACGGTATTGGCGGGGAATAAGCCGACGATGCCGGACGCGCGCAGCCATTTTTCCTCGATGAGCTGCGTTAACATCACTTGAGCGTCACGGAAAAGCTTACGTGCCGCATCGCCGACTGTGACGTCGTCCAGGATGCGCGGATAACGTCCCGCGAGCTCCCAAGCGATAAAAAAAGGCGTCCAATCGATGTAGTGGATGAGCTCCTCCAAGGAGTAATCCGCAAGAACGAAAACGCCCGGTTGTTTCGGTGCGGGAGGATTGTACGAGCACCAATCCGTCGCGAGTTTGTTTTGCCTCGCTGCGGCGAGGCTCACCCATTCGGTGCGCGCTTGACGTCCTTTATGGCGTTCTCGCACTTTCTCGTATTCCTGATCTATTCCGGCGGCGAACTCTTTTCGCAATTCCTGGCTTATCAACTTTGTGGCGATCCCGACCGCGCGCGAAGCGTCACGCACATGGACCGTGGGCTGTTGATAATTTGGAGCGATCTTGACCGCCGTGTGTGTACGTGAGGTCGTGGCGCCGCCAATGAGTAGGGGAATCGTGAAGCCTTGGCGCTGCATTTCCTTGGCGACGTTCACCATCTCATCGAGCGATGGCGTGATGAGGCCGCTCAGTCCGATAAAATCGGCGTGTTCCTGCCTAGCGGTATCGAGGATCTTTTCCGCCGGAACCATCACGCCCAGATCGATGACCTCGAAGTTATTGCATTGGAGCACGACCCCCACGATATTTTTGCCGATGTCGTGCACATCACCTTTGACGGTGGCCATGATAATCTTACCGTTATTGTGAATGACGCCGCCGGCACGTTTTTCTGCTTCGATATACGGGATGAGGTGGGCAACCGCTTTCTTCATCACGCGCGCGCTCTTTACTACTTGCGGTAGAAACATCTTGCCCGACCCGAAGAGATCACCGACCACGTTCATGCCGTCCATGAGGGGGCCTTCGATAACTTGCAGCGGGCGTTCATGAGCTTGCCGCGCTTCTTCGGTATCGCTCTCGATGTAATCGGTGATCCCTTTGACGAGAGCGTGCACCAGGCGTTCGCGCACACCGAGGTTACGCCAAGCGGAATCATCGTGTTTTTCTCTCGCTTCTCCCTTGACCGTTTCGGCAAACTTGACTAAGGCTTCGGTGGCATCGGCACGGCGGTTCAACAGGACATCTTCAGTCTTTTCCAGCAGTTCGCGGGGGATATCCTCGTAGATCCCGAGCTGCCCGGCATTTACAATCCCCATGTCCATCCCGGCTTTGATCCCGTGATACAGAAAGGCGGTGTGCATGGCCTCCCGCACCGGGTTGTTACCCCGAAACGAGAATGAGACGTTGCTCACTCCGCCACTGACGAGCGCATAGGGTAGGTGATGTTTGATCTCGCGCGTGGCTTCGAAAAACGCCAAAGCATAATCGTTGTGCTCTTCAATCCCCGTCGCGACGGTCAACACGTTGGGATCGAAGATAATGTCTTCCGGCGGAAACCCGAGCTTTTCAGTGAGGAGTTCATAACTGCGCTTACAGATCGCGAATTTTCGTTCGGCGGTATCGGCTTGGCCGCGCTCATCGAAGGCCATAACGACGACCGCAGCGCCATAACGACGCACCAAGCGCGCATGCTCGACAAAGCGCTCCTCGCCTTCTTTCAAGCTAATCGAGTTGACCACACCTTTCCCCTGCAGGCACCGGAGTCCCGCTTCGATGATGCTCCATTTGGAGGAGTCGATCATCACCGGTACGCGGCTGATCTCGGGCTCCGCGGAAATCAGATTCAAGAACCGGATCATCAATGCCTCGGAATCGAGCATGCCTTCGTCCATGTTGACGTCGATCATCTGAGCGCCGTTCTCCACCTGATGCCGCGCCACCTGAACCGCAGCATCGATGTCGCCCGCGCGCACCAGCGCGGCGAATTTCGGCGAGCCAGTAACGTTGGTGCGCTCGCCGATATTGACGAAATTCACCTCCGCTCCGATCGTCAGAGGTTCCAGACCGCTCAGCCGGCAGTGGCGCGGAATCTCCGGGACGCGGCGTGGCGGGAGATCGCGCAATGTTTCCGCGATCGCCTGGATGTGTGCCGGTGTCGTGCCGCAGCAGCCGCCGACGATATTCAGAAAGCCGCTCTCGGCGAATTCCCGCAGGACGCCGGCCATGAACTCGGGGCTGTCGTCATACTGGCCGAACTCGTTCGGCAGGCCCGCGTTGGGATGGGTGCTGAGGTAAGTGCCGGCGACTCGCGCCAGCTCCTTGACATAGGGCCTTAATTCCGTAGCGCCGAGCGCACAATTCAAACCAATCGCGAGCGGTGTTGCATGTGCGACGGAATTCCAGAATGCTTCGGTGGTCTGGCCCGTCAAGGTGCGCCCGCTGGCGTCGGTGATGGTTCCCGAAACTATGATCGGAACACGGAAGTTGTGGTTCTGGAAATACTCGTCGATGGCGAATAAGGCCGCTTTGGCGTTGAGGGTGTCGAATACGGTCTCGACCAAAAGCACATCGGAGCCTCCATCTAGCAAGCCCCGGATAGCGGTCGTGTACGCCTCGGACAGCTCGGCGAAGCTCGTGTTTCGGAAACCCGGATTGTTCACATCCGGCGAGATCGAAGCGGTGCGATTCGTGGGTCCGAGCACGCCGGCGACGAAGCGGGGGCGGCTCGCATCTTGTTCTTCGTACTTGTCTGCAGCGGCGCGCGCGAGACGGGCCCCGGCGTAGTTCAAGTCGTAAGCGAGAGATTCCAGCCCATAGTCCGCCATAGCGATGGCGGTGGAATTGAAGGTATTGGTCTCCAAGATATCGGCGCCGGCCTCTAGATAAGCGCGGTGAATCGCGCCGATGATCTGTGGCTGGGTAAGCGTCAGTAGATCGTTATTTCCCTTCAAGGCGTTGGGATGATGTGCGAAGCGTTTCCCGCGAAAGTCTTGTTCCTCGAGTCTGTAAGACTGGATCATGGTCCCCATGGCGCCGTCGAGAATCAGTATGCGCTGCCTTAATGCGGATTGGAGTTGGTCTCGGCGCTGTTCCGGAGTGTAAATGACCGCCATTGTGCTAACTCGATAGATTCTCAGAACCCGGATTGCGGAGGTTATCCCGGCAAAAATCCACGATCGCCCTGAGGACCACTTGCAAGGCGTTGTTGATGGCTGTCACCCCGCCCCTGGCATCCTCGGTGGGGGCGGATTCGGTCGCGCTGAAGACGCGCGTGCCGAGCACCTGGTTCTTTGTTAGGTCGATGAGTTGGACACGGATCACGACCCGGCCCACGCTTGGCGAGATCATGAACTCGTGATGGATCTGCATGACCTCGGTATCGATCCGCAACTCCGCGATCGCACCGCTGGTGGCAGAGACGACCGAGTTGAGAAGATTGGATTCTTGTAGCGCCGTCATCAATAGGGGGTCGAACATGCGCGCCGGTTGATCGGCCCACTCGCTCTCGGCGTAGTAATCGACTTGCAGGGGATGACGCACATAAGCGATGCGCGC
>JBOIDM010000101.1:0-5464 GCA_050740575.1 Gammaproteobacteria bacterium | reverse complement strand
CGCGGTGCGGCGCAGTTCCTTGGCCTTCGGCACAGGGGTCCTGATAGCCTCGTGCCGAAACAGCGACACCGCCATGTTCCTGAGCATCGCCTTACGATGGCTGCTATTGCGGCTAAGCTGCCTGCCGATGTTGAGATGTCGCATGCCTTAAGCTCCTCCTTCAGCTCCGGCCGCTTCCGCTCCGGCCAAAACTTTTTGCAAGCCCGGCGGCGGCCAATTAGCGAGGCGCATGCCGAGCGACAGGCCCCGCGTGGCCAATACATCTTTGATCTCGGTGAGTGATTTTTTCCCTAGGTTCGGCGTCTTTAGCAGCTCCACTTCGGTACGCTGGATGAGATCGCCGATATAGTAAATGTTCTCCGCTTTCAGACAGTTCGCCGAGCGCACCGTCAATTCCAGATCGTCGATGGAGCGCAGCAAAATCGGGTCGATTTCCACATCCCTCGTTCCCTGCGGTGTCGGCTGCTCGCCGCCGCTGAGATCGACGAAAATCGATAACTGCTCCTGTAAAATTCCGGCCGCTCTGCGGATGGCGGTCTCGGGATCCACGGTACCGTTGGTTTCAATCTCCAAGACCAATTTATCCAGGTCAGTGCGTTGCTCGACGCGGGCGTTCTGAACCTCGTAGGCGACCCGGCGTATCGGGCTAAACGAGGCGTCCAGCTTCAAGCGGCCGATCGCATGCTCTTCCTCCTCGGAGTTCATCCGGGTACTCGCCGGAACATAACCCCGCCCGCGCGTGACCCGCAGCGTGAGATGGAGCTCCCCGCCCTCCATCAAGGTTGCGAGCTGATGTTCCGGATTGACGATCTCGACATCATGGTCCAGGGAGATGTCGCGCGCCAGCACATCGCCGCGGCCCTTCTTATTGAGCGTCAACATCGCCTCGTCACGTGCGTGCATGCGTATCGCGAGCCCTTTGAGATTCAACAAGATGTCCGTGACATCCTCTTGGACACCGGGAATCGTCGTGTACTCGTGCAAGACGTTTTCGATCGTGACTTCCGTTACGGCACAGCCCGGAAGCGATGACAGTAAGACGCGCCGCAAGGCATTTCCCAGGGTGTGCCCGAAGCCCCGATCCAAGGGCTCCAATATCATGCGCGCACAGCGGCTGCTCACCGCTTGGACGTCGATCTGGCGCGGCTTTAATAGACTGACAGTATTTGCCAACATGCGAACTGGCCCCTCTCGGCTACTTCGAATAAAGCGCCACTACGAGCGATTCGTTGATATCCGGCGGCAACTCGGCGCGATCCGGAACGGTTTTAAATATTCCTTCCATTTTCTTGGGATCGACCTCCACCCACTCCGGGAATCCGTACTGCTCAGAGAGGGTCAATGCGTCCTGGATCCTGACCTGAGTACGACCCTTCGGCGAGACGCTGATCATGTCGTTGGCCCGTACCTCATAGGATGGGATATTGGTCGGCTTGCCGTTAACGCGGATGGCCTTGTGGCTCACCAACTGCCGTGCCTCGGCCCGCGTCACTCCAAACCCCATACGGTAGACCACATTGTCCAAACGGGACTCCAGTAGCTTGAGAAGGTTTTCGCCGGTTGATCCCTTGCGGCGAGCCGCCTCCTGGTAGGCTTTGCGGAACTGACGTTCCAGCACCCCGTACATGATACGCAGCTTCTGCTTCTCCCTGAGTTGCAGCGCATAGTCCGATACACGCCGCTGGCGAGCTTCCCCATGCTGGCCTGGAGGCTTGTCCAAGTGACACTTGGTCTCGAGCGGCCGAGCGCGGCTCTTGAGCGCGAGGTCGACTCCTTGACGCCGGCTCAAACGGCACGTCGGTCCGAGGTATCTGGCCATAATCTCTTATACCCGCCGCCGCTTCGGCGGGCGGCATCCGTTGTGAGGGATGGGTGTGACATCGGTGATGTTGGTGATCTTGAATCCGGCCGCGTTGAGCGCGCGCACCGCCGATTCCCGGCCCGGCCCGGGGCCTTTAACGTAGACCTCCAGCGTCTCGACACCGAATTCTTTCACCGCAGTGCCGACCTTCTCGGCCGCGACTTGCGCCGCGAACGGCGTACTCTTCCGCGAGCCCCGGAAACCGCTGGCACCGGATGTGGACCAGCCGAGCGTATTGCCTTGCTTGTCGGTAATCGTGATGATCGTGTTGTTAAAGGAGGCATGGATATGGACCACCCCATCAACCACGAACTTCTTCGCCCGTTTGTGCGGACGTGCATTCTTGTTAGCCATGATTATTTCCTTATCGCCTTGCGCGGTCCCTTTCGCGTACGCGCATTGGTGCGCGTTCGTTGTCCTCGTACCGGCAAGCCTCGGCGATGCCGCAATCCGCGGTAGCAGCTGAGGTCCATCAAGCGCTTGATGTTCATCGATACCTCGCGCCGCAGATCGCCTTCGACGGGGTACTTGGCGATCTCGACGCGCAACGCATCCAGTTGTTGCTCACTCAATTCCTTCACCTTGGCCGCCGGCGGCACGCCGACCGTCCGGCAAATTTTGACCGCGCGGTTGCGCCCGATCCCATAGATATGGGTAAGCGCGATGCTCGTATGTTTTTGTACAGGTATATTGACGCCGGCTACGCGGGCCATCGGGAACACCTCTTAATCATCATATTGACACCTTGATCCGTGTGGGGCGGCTAAACTAGCTTCACCACGCGATCTTTCCAGTTAACCCTGCCTTTGCTTATGCCGTTTCTCGGTGCAGATGACACGCACGACCCCTTGGCGCCGCACAATCTTGCAACGTCGGCATACCTTTTTCACGGACGTCCTAACTTTCATTATTGCTCTCTACCGCCGGCCATAACCCTTAAGATTCGCCTTTTTCATCAAACCTTCATACTGGTGAGACATCATATGAGACTGCACTTGGGCCATGAAGTCCATTACTACGACGACGATGATGAGTAGTGAGGTCCCTCCGAAATAGAAAGGCACATTGAACTTCAGGATTAAAAACTCCGGAAGCAAACAGACCAGCGTCACGTAGGCCGCGCCGGCCAGCGTCAAGCGTGTCATTACGCCGTCGATATAACGCGCGGTCTGATCGCCCGGCCGAATACCCGGGACCAAGGCTCCCGACTTTTTAAGGTTTTCCGCCGTCTCCTTGGGATTAAACACCAGCGCAGTGTAAAAAAAACAGAAAAATATGATCCCGCTCGTGTACAGAATGACGTACAGCGGTTGGCCCGGCGAGATGGCGTTAGCAATGTCCGCCAACCACCCCATCCCCTGCGTACTCCCGAACCAGCTTCCGAGCGTCGATGGAAACAGGATCAAACTCGACGCGAAGATGGGAGGAATCACGCCCGACATATTGATCTTCAGCGGTAGGTGGCTGGTTTGCCCCGCGTAGGTACGCCGCCCGACTTGCCGTTTCGCGTAGTTGACCGTGATGCGGCGCTGGCCGCGTTCGACGTAGACTACGAACGCGGTCACCGCGAAAACTAGGCAGAACAGCAACACTAACGTGATGTAGTGGAGTTCGCCGATGCGGGCTAGTTCAAGCGACCCCCCGACCGCGGACGGCAACCCGGCCACGATACCGGCGAATATAATCATCGAAATCCCATTTCCGATCCCGCGCTCGGTGATCTGCTCACCGAGCCACATGAGGAACAGGGTTCCGGTCACCAGCGTCGTGACAGCGGTGACGCGAAAGCCAATGCCTGGGTTGAGCACCAAGGCCTGCGACGCCGCCTGCTGACCCTCGAGGGCGATGGCGACCCCCAGGGCTTGAAACATCGCCAAACCAACCGTGCCGTAGCGCGTGTATTGGGTTAGTTTACGCCGGCCGGACTCTCCTTCCTTTTTCAACTGCTCGAGCGTCGGATGGACGACCGTCAGCAGCTGCACGATGATGGAGGCCGAGATATAAGGCATGATTCCGAGGGCGACAATCGAAAACCGTTCCAACGCGCCTCCAGAAAACATGTTGAACATGTCGAGGATCGTACCGCGCTGCTCATTGAAGAGCTGCGCCAAGGCGATCGGGTTGATGCCCGGGACCGGAATGTGCGTCGTGATCCGAAAGACGATCAAGGCGCCCAAGAGAAAAAATGCTCGTTGCCGCAGCTCGCTGAGCTGACCGAGGCCGCCAAGCGCGCCGCTTCCTAGCGTTCGGGTGACCGCCATCAGTCCTCGATTCTACCGCTCCGGGATTCAATGATCGCGCGGGCGCCCTTCGTCACGGCGAGACCTTTGAGCGTCAACGCCTTATCCAGCGCCCCGGTCGCAATGACCTTGACGCGCCTGACCTGCCCGGGGACGAGTTTCGCGGCCTTAAGTGCGGCCAAATCAATGGTATCCGCATCGACGCGGGTAAGATCGCCTAAGCGGACCTCGGACACATAGCGTGCGCCCCTAGATGCAAATCCGAACTTCGGGAGGCGCCGCTGCATGGGCATTTGCCCACCTTCGAAACCGCGCTTATGGTACCCGCCGGCGCGCGCACGCTGTCCCTTATGCCCGCGCCCGGCGGTCTTACCCAAACCCGAACCAATTCCCCGGCCGAGCCTTCGACGCTCGCGCTTCGAACCCCGCCCCGGCTTTAAGGTATTCAATCTCATCTCAAGGTTCCTCGACCCGTAGGAGGTAGGAGACTTTCGTTATCATTCCGCGGATGGCGGGCGTGTCATCCACGACGGTGCTGTGTCCGATGCGCATGAGGCCCAAGCCGCGCACGCACGCTTGGTGAGCCTTTAGGCGCCCAACCACACTCCGCACCAAGGTCACTTTCAAGCGCCCTGGCGTCTTAGGCGTCGCCGTCATCGATCTCCTCAACCGTCTTGCCACGCTTGGCCGCATACCAGGCGGGATCATGGACCCCGGACAGGCCCTTGATAGTCGCCCTGACCACATTGACCTTGTTGGTCGTACCGATGCACTTGGCGACGACATTCTTCACTCCCGCCACCTCGAATACCGCCCGCATGGCTCCGCCCGCGATGATGCCCGTACCCTCGGGTGCAGGAAGAATGAGAACCTTGGCCGCGCCGTGACGGGCGGTGACCGAATAGTGAACCGTGCTACTGTCCCGCAAGGAAATTGAGCGCATGCTTCTTCTAGCCTTCTCCATCGCTTTTTGGATCGCCACCGGAACCTCGCGCGCCTTGCCTCGCCCGAAACCGACCCTTCCGGCTCCGTCACCGACCACCGTTAGGGCCGAAAAACCAAAAATGCGCCCGCCCTTAACGACCTTGGCCACGCGATTGACGTGCACGAGTTTCTCTAGAAACCCTTCGCTCGATTCGCCTAAGCTTTCTAACACCATACCCGAAAAACCTAAAAATGGAGGCCCGATTCGCGCGCCGCATCGGCCAGCGCCTTAATCCGGCCATGATACTTGAAGCCCGATCGGTCAAATGCTACCCGTTCGAGACCTGCCGCCTTGGCGCGATCACCGACGGCTTTACCCACGATCACCGCGGCCTTTATGTTGCCGCCATAGCCGATTTCGGCGCGTAGCGCCTTATCC
>JBOIDM010000100.1:0-3267 GCA_050740575.1 Gammaproteobacteria bacterium | reverse complement strand
CGGCCTCGATGTCATTGGCGATTATCTCACCGAGATCAACGTGACGAGTCCGACCTGCATCCGCGAGCTCGATGCGCTTTATGGGCTCGATATCGCCGCTCAACTGATGGCGGCAATAGAGCGCCGGTTACCCCGCGGGTAAATGCATACGCATCGACGCCGGCTTGAGGCGGTTTTCATTGCCTTGCTCCTATGCGGGTGCCAACAACGCGAGATCTCCGTCCACGAGTTTCAATTCTTCGCCCTCGGGACGCTCATCGAGCTGACGATCGCCGACGCAGAATCCCGCTCAGCGCAGCGAGCCTATCGCCGCATTGAAAAGGATTTCAAGATGCTGGATAAAGACCTATACCCGTGGCGGGAGGGCGCGTTAGCACGCACCAATCGTCTGCTCGCTACAGGACAATCTTTTACGGTGGATCCCTCGCTTGTACCGATGATCGAGGAGGCCACGCGCTTGTCGCGGCTGAGCGAGGGTCTATTTAATCCCGCGATCGGCGCGCTCGTCGAATTCTGGGGCTTTACCGGTGGCGAGCCGCCGCGAATACCTCCGCCGCGGAAGGATATTATGCGGCTAGTCGCCCGGCAGCCAAGCATGCAGGCGCTGGTGTTCGCGGGCCCAACCCTCAAAAGCACGAATAATACGCTGCGTCTGGATTTTGGCGGGTACGCCAAGGGGTATGCCGTTGACCGCGGGGTCGAAGCCTTACGCGCGTTAGGGATTAGGAACGCAATTCTCAACGCCGGAGGCGATCTGCGCGCTTTCGGCCGCCGCGGGATCCGGCCCTGGCATATCGGCATCCGCCATCCGCGGTCGCCGGAGGTGTTTGCTTCGGTCGAGGTAGAAACTGATGAAAGTATCCTAACGTCAGGAGATTATGAACGGTTTTTCATTTATAATCGGAAAAGATACCATCATGTGATCGACCCCCGGACTGGCTATCCCGCACGCGGAGCGGTTTGTGCGACGGTGATCCACCGGAGCGCGGCCGTCGGCGATGCGACGGCAACCGCGCTATTGGTTGCGGGACCCGATCATTGGGAGGCGCTGGCGCGTGCGATGGGAATAGATCAAGCCATGCTAGTGGATACCGCAGGGAACGTTCATGTGACCCCCAAGCTGCGCGATCGCATACGTTTTCACGTCGATCCTGGTCGCAGAATCTTTACAAGCGGGGATCCATGACGACCGCGGACAAGACCATTCTGATGTTGGCGCTGGCGGTGATTGCGGCCTTATATGCGCATTTCTGGACACCCGCGCCAGCGGCGGAAAGCGCGCGGGTGTCGATCGCCGGAAAACCAGACCAACGGATTGACCTGGACGCGGACCGCACGGTGGTGATCGATGGTGTGCTGGGACCGACCGAGCTCGAAATACGCGCTGGCCGCATCCGATTTCGCCGCGCGCCTTGCCTCGGAAAGCAATGCATACACAGCGGATGGCTCGCAAGCGACGGTGATTTCGCCGCTTGCCTACCGAACGGGATTGCGGTCCAGGTCGAAGGAAAAGGTACGGGATTTGATGCAATAAACTTCTGAGCGTGGAATTCGAAGTCACACGAGAGGACATCCGCATCGCATGGTTAACGGCCCTGGCGTTAGCGGTGTACGTATTGGAAATGGCATTTCCCAGCCCCTTGCCCGGCTTCAAACCGGGCTTGGCCAATATCGTCACCGTGGTGGCGCTGGTAGTTTTCGGGTGGGCGACGGCGGCCTGGATAGCGTTACTCCGAGTGCTCGTGGGGAGCCTGCTCGCCGGTAGTTTCTTGTCGCCCGGCTTCGCCTTAAGCCTGTCCGGCGCCCTGGCGAGCCTCATGGTGCTGGGTCTCGCGGTGTCAGTCAGCCGCAAAGCCTTGAGTGAAGTGGGCTACAGTCTCCTCGCCGCGCTCGCGCATATGGGAGGGCAAATCGGTGCGGCCTATTGCTTATTTATACCCCATGCGGGCTTGTTCAAACTGCTTCCGGTGCTGATGAGCGCGGCGCTCGCCTTCGGACTCTTGAACGGTATAATCGCCCGTAGCATGACTCAGGTACTATTGGCCAAGTGAGCGCGACATTAGCTTACCCCACGGTTACTCCCGCCGATCGGTTGACGCTTACACTCTGCTTCGCCCTGGTGGTGCACGCGATCGTCATCTTGGGCGTGAGCTTTGCGCCCCCGGATCGACCCGCGCCCCGTTACGATTCCCTGGATGTGATCTTAGTGCAGAGCCGTAGCACCCGGGGACCGGATAAAGCCGATTTCTTGGCTCAAGCCAATCTGGTGGGCGGGGGAGAGAGCGAACGCAAATTGCGTCCGGCCACCCCATTCGCCGCGCCCTTTCCCGAACAGCGCGCGGACATCGTTGCGGCGCCCCCGCCTGGAGCCGCAAGCCGGTTGAAGCAAGCGGTCAAGGCGATGACGAAGAAGCATCCGGTAAAGCGCGAGGCTGCGGAAAAAAACACCCCGAAACGCCGGCATAAGATGTTGGTGGCCGAAGCGAAATCGAGCCATAAGGCGCTGGCCGCGAAGCCCGCGAAGAAGCGGCAAGCGGTGCAGGAACCGAGTACGGCTGCGCCGACGAGTGCAACAGTGCTGATCAGTCAGAGCCTGGCGATGGCCAGCTTGAATGCCGAGCTGGCCCAACGCTTGGAAGCACGGGCCAAGCGGCCGAAACGCATGTTTATCAATGCCAGCACGACGGAGTACCGCTACGCCGCCTACATGGAGGCGTGGCGAACCAAGGTGGAGCGGGTCGGAAACCTCAATTATCCCGAGGAAGCGCGCCGCAATCGGCTCGTCGGCAGCTTGATCCTCGATGTGGCGTTAAGGCCGGATGGGTCGGTGTTTGACATCGCGGTGCGAAGACCGTCGGGTTTTAAATTGCTCGACGAAGCGGCGATTCGGATCGTGAAATTAGCGCAACCGTTCGCGCCCTTCCCCGACAACATCAGCAGTGAGGTCGATATCCTTCACATTACGCGCAGTTGGCAATTCATGCACAACCACCGATTATCGAGTAACTGACCCCTACCCCGAGCGCTGAAAAAGCAAAACGCAACCCCGAATAGCGATACGCTCCGGTTGCCTTACCGATTCAGCCTCTGTTCAGCCTCCCGCCTATATCCTGACGGCGCTTTATGGGCAATGCGCCTGTTGGATCGATGACAGACCAGGGTTTATTTTAGGAGGTTACCGATGAAGAAATTTATGCTTGGTAGCGCAATGGCGGTAAGTTTACTCTTATCCTCGCCGGTGTTTGCGGGGGGCGGTCACCATGGTCA
>JBOIDM010000099.1:0-4016 GCA_050740575.1 Gammaproteobacteria bacterium | reverse complement strand
GGGATCGAGGCCCGCATCGGCGGCTTTCATGACGCCGATGCGGGCGCTGTAGACCCGGCTCATCTGGCCGGCGCCGATACCGATTGTCTGGCCGGCCTTGGCGTAAACGATGGCATTCGATTTGACGAACTTCACCACCCGCCATGCAAACAGCAGATCGGCGATCTCGGCATCGCTCGGGCGACGCTGGGTCACGACTTTCACGCCGGCGAATTCTACGGTAGCCTCGTCCCGCTCCTGCACCAAGAGGCCGCCGTTGACGCGTTTGTAATCGAACGCTTTGCGAGCGCGCGCCTCCGGCTGTGCGACGGTGAGCACGCGCAGGTCTTGTTTGCGTTGCAGGACCGAGAGCGCCTCCGGAGCGACGCCAGGCGCGGCGATCACCTCGACGAATTGGCGCGCGAGGATGGCTTCGGCCGTGTCCGCAGCGAGCATGCGGTTGAAGGCGATGATCCCGCCGAAGGCGGAGGTAGGATCGGTTGCGTAAGCGCGCTCATAGGCCGCTCGCAGCGATTCGGCGAGGGCTACCCCACAGGGGTTCGCGTGCTTGACGATGACACAGGCGGGCTCGGAAAAGGTAAACACACACTCCAAGGCCCCGTCGGTGTCGGCGATATTGTTGAAGGAGAGGTCTTTGCCTTGCAGTTGCTTGGCCGCGCCGACGCTGCTCGGCGGCGGATCCGTTTCCGTATAAAACGCCGCGCGTTGGTGAGGATTTTCTCCATAACGGAGTTCTTGCCGCTTGCGATAACGTGGGTAATAGAGGCTCGGGAATCCTCCGCCCTCCCCCTCGGTTTCCAGATAAGCAGCAATTGCCGCGTCGTAGCGCGCGGTATAAGCGAATGCCTTTGCCGCCAAGCGATAGCGGGTAGCGGCGCTGATGGCGGCGTTCGCGGTCCGCATCTCGTCGATGAGCGGGGCATAATCGTCCGGGTCGACCACGACCGTGACTGCGGCCTGATTCTTGGCCGCGGCGCGCACCATGGCCGGCCCCCCGATGTCGATATTCTCGATCGCCTCGGCGAGGGTGCAATCGACCCCCGCGACGGTGCTTTCGAACGGATAAAGGTTGACGACGACCAGGTCGATGGGGCCGATCCCGTGGGCCTGCATGAGCGGCTCATCGATACCTCGACGGCCGAGTATGCCTCCGTAGACCTTCGGGTGCAGGGTCTTGACGCGCCCGCCCATGATTTCGGGAAAACCCGTGTAGTCCGAAACTTCGATGGTCTGGAGGGAGTGCTCCGCGAGCAGCCGCGCCGTTCCGCCCGTCGACAACAGTTCCACACCCTGCGCGCTTAAAAACCGCGCCAGATCCACGAGACCGGTCTTATCGGAGACACTCAATAGCGCACGTCGTATAGACCGCATCGGCTGGCCTGAGCGCGGCTAGATCAGTTTGTATTTCTTGAGGCGGGTACGCAGGGTGTTGCGATTCAGGCCCAAGATTTGGGCCGCCTTCGAGAGGTTGCCACCGGTTTGCGCCAGTACGGCCTCGAACAACGGCCGCTCGACCTCGGTGAGCACCAGCTCGTAGAGCCCGGCCGGACGATGGCCGTTGAGATTGGCAAAGTAAATCTTCAAGGAGTGCGCGATGCACTGACGAATCGGTTTATTTCTGCGCTCGACGAATACCGCTTGCCTAGGAGGCTCCTGGTCTACTGTGCCTGTCATGCCGGCGCCTTCGCCTATTGTCATGTTCGCCATCCCCCCTTCGCTAAATTCAGGGGGTTCACGTAGCGTTTCGTTCTTGAGATATTGCGCCGGCCCCCCCGGTGCCCAACGCGTAATCTCTCGATGATTTTTACGGCGGAGTATTAGAAGCTCATGATAACGGGAAACGCGTCTCAATTGAAGTCATTCACGAGAACTTTAAGCGGCGCCGGGCAGGGGAGCCCGTTACAGGAACTTAAACTCGAAACTCACCGGGTTTTTCCGAGGGCCTTGCACCTCCAGGACGATATGAACCGGTATCCCCGGCGGCATCTCCAGGGCCGGGTCGACGTGCTTTTCGAGGTATTCCTTGGGCGCAAACCGGCGAGCGGCAAGGACTTGGCCATCCGTATCGTATAAACCGAGTTGCAATACCGGGTAGGGCTGGGGAAACTCCGCATGATTGGTGAATAGGGCATTGATCAACAGTGCATCCGCGGCACGCGGATGGACGCGCACATCGCGCGAGACCAGCCGGATCAGACCGGGATCACGATAGCGCGGCAACTGGCAATGCCAGCGGGCGCAAGCCCACTCAAGTGGCGGGCGCGCCGCGGGGAACAGCGCGAGCAGGCGGGCGCCTTGGAACCATGCGATCTGACCGAGCAGCAGCATCAGCAGCATGACGGCACCCGCGATCCATCCGCTCGTGCGGTGTTTCGGGACGAGTCCCTCAATGACGGTGAGATCGAGCGCCTGGGCTAGGGCGCTGTCCGCGCTCGGATCCACATTGGTGCGGTCCGCCGTGAGGTTCCCGGCCGTGCCGGAAAGCATTGGCGTGCGCGCCGAGGATGCGGCGCGCGTTGGGGATTCGCTATCCGCGTCGACCAAGGCCTCCAAGGCATCGAATACGCTGTGACAAATGCCGCAGCGCACCTTGCCGTGCGCCGACTTGAGCTCGCTTGCAGAAACGCGAAACAGCGTACGACATTCCGGACAGCGCGCCAGCATCGTTTCAACGCACCGGCGTGATTGATCCGGTCAGCCGGCTGGCCGGCACGAGCGCCCACTCCTCGAGCCGTTCTACCGCTCCGATCTCGAACCATGGCCGATAGGCGGCAACGCAGGGGTCGAGCTGGCCGCTCAGGATCCCGGACAGCACTGCCTGTCCGCCGGGAACGACGAGACTCGCGAATCTCGGCGCGAGATCCACTAAGGGCTGCAGCAGGATATTGGCGATGAGCACATCGGCTACTGCTTCACCGAGATCCGTGGGGCTTTTGACCGAAACCTGTTTTTGCACGCCATTAGTCTGCAGGTTGGCCCTAGCGACCTCGCGAGCCGTAGCATCCGAATCGACGGCCCACACCTGCCGCGCGCCGAGCTTGGCCGCGGCGATCGCCAGGATCCCCGACCCGCACCCGTAATCGATGACCGTGGCATCGGCGAGCGGCGCGCGCGCCGCGATCCACTCCAGGCACAGGGACGTGGTCGCATGATGGCCGGTGCCAAAGGCTAGCCCGGGATCGATAATGATGGCGGAATCGTCCGCGACTGGCGCCGCGCACCAGCTCGCATGCACCGAGAGGCGGCCCCCGAAGCGTAATGGAGGAAAGAAAGCTCTACATTCATCGATCCAGTCTTTGGCCTCGAGCGGGCTCAAGCGGTACGCGGGCAAGGGATCGGGCGCCACACCCTGCGCGATCCTCAAGAGCGCCGCATCGACGCTCGCGGGGCCGTCAAGCAGCGCGGTTAGCTCGGTGTGGCGCCACAGGCCGGCGCCGGTATCAGCGACGAGCAGATCGTTCGACGCCGGTTGAAAGGTCACAGCAGAGGCGCCCGCTTGCTCCAGCAAGGCTGCCATGTCTTCCGCTTCCGCGCTCGAAACCGTGAAGCTCAATTGTACTAAACACATACTGTCCGCCGCGCGCAGTGGATTTATACACGCTCTCTCAGATCAGCCCCAGCTTCTTTTCAAGATAATGGATCTCCATGCCGCCCGCGCGAAATCCCTCGTCATTCATCATATTGCGATGCAAGGGCAGGTTGGTCTTGGTCCCGTCGATCACGATTTCCGTCAGGGCATTGATCATGCGCGCGAGCGCGATCGCGCGGCTCTCGCCATGGGCGATGAGCTTACCGATCAAGGAATCGTAGTAAGGCGGAACTACATAGCCTTGGTAAATGTGCGTATCTAAGCGAATCCCGGGACCGCCCGGTGGATGGAATAAAGTGATCGTGCCGGGCGAGGGCACGAAGGTTTCGGGATCTTCGGCGTTGATCCGGCACTCGATGGCATGACCACGGAGGATGATCTGGTCCTGGCGATAGCTCAGTGGTTCGCCGCTCGCGATGAGGATCTG
>JBOIDM010000098.1:0-6450 GCA_050740575.1 Gammaproteobacteria bacterium | reverse complement strand
CGTTCGACAGCACAAAGCGGTCGCGATTGCTCCAGCGCGGGTTGGCCGGGTTGTGCCGCAGGTAGCCGTTCCATAGCACTTCGGCGATGTCGGCCATGCCCATCGGCGCGCCCGGATGCCCGGACTTAGCTTTCTGGACCGCGTCCATCGCCAAGGCGCGGATGGCGTTGGCCAGCTCTTTCCGTCCCGGCCGGTAGTTTTCCTTGAGGTTCGTCGGTGCTCTCATAGTTGTTGCTAATGCTTGGACCATTTTATCGAACAACCCATGCTCGCGATCTGATCCCGCGGTCCGTGCCCGGTGCGGGCAATTTGAACCATGGCCTCGAACAACTCGCGTCGTGCGCTCGGCGTTGCGGCTTCCCGTTTGCCATCATCGAGGCGGCCGCGATACTGCAAACACAGCTCGGCGTTATAGCCGAAGAAATCCGGGGTGCAGACCGCCCCGTAAGCCTTGGCCACCGCTTGAGTGCTATCGATCAAATACGGGAATGGATACGCAAAGCGCTTGGCCGTTTCCATCATGTTTTCAAACGAATCCTCCGGATAATCGGTGGGGTCGTTGGGCATGATGGCCACGCTTTTTATCCCGTAGTCCAAAAGCTCGCGGGTAGCGCATACCATGCGCTCTTGGATGGCTTGAACGTAGGGACAATGGTTGCAAATAAACATTACTAAGACGCCGTTGTCGCCCTTGCATTGTTGCAAGGCCCAAGTCTTGCCGTCGATTCCAAGCAGAGCAAAATCGACCGCTGGCGTGTCGAATGCACAGATCGGGGTGCTCAGGAGCGCCATCCTATGCCTCGAACATTAAATATGTCATGAGATCTTGCCATGTGCGCGGATTGCTAAACGCGGCCAACGTATAAAATGACTATGGTCATTTCTCGAGGGCGTGCCACCTACGAAAGGGGATGTTAGCTGTTACTCCTCGATTTATAAAGTAAACTGATGCACTTTTCCGAACACATTAAACTTCCCACGAGAAAATATCATGGACAATACTCGTTTGTTTACTTCCGAGTCAGTATCCGAAGGTCACCCCGATAAGATCTGCGATCAGATCTCCGACGCGGTGCTCGATGCGATCATCGCACAGGAACCGGGCGCGCGCGTGGCGTGCGAAACGCTGGTCACGACCGGATTAGTGGCCGTGGCGGGAGAAATATCCACCTCGTCCTACGTGGACATTCGCAACGTCGCCCGGCAGGTTATCCGTGATATCGGGTACGATAGCTCGGAGATGGGGTTCGATTGGGAGTCCTGCGGCGTCATTGTTTCCATAGGCCAACAATCGGCGGATATCGCGCTCGGCGTCAACGAGAGCGGCGAGCACGAACAAGGCGCAGGCGATCAGGGGTTGATGTTCGGATATGCCTGCAACGAAACCGACGTGTTCATGCCCGCCCCGATTACCTACGCGCACCGTCTGGTTCGGCGGCAAGCCGAAGTCCGCAAGACAGGCTGCCTGCCTTGGCTGCGCCCGGATGCCAAAAGCCAGGTAACGTTTCGCTACGCGAACGGCCGTCCCTGTGGCATCGACGCTGTGGTGCTCTCGACCCAGCATAGCCCCGAGATCAGCCATGAGGTGCTCAAACAGGCTGTCATGGATGAGATCGTGCTTCCGGTGCTGCCGAAGGAGTGGCTAAGCCCTGCCACCCGATTCTATGTCAATCCGACCGGCCGCTTCGTGATCGGTGGGCCCATGGGTGACTGTGGGTTGACCGGGCGAAAAATCATCGTCGATACCTATGGCGGCATGGCGCGCCACGGGGGTGGCGCGTTTTCGGGCAAGGACCCTTCCAAAGTAGACCGCTCGGCCGCCTACGCAGCGCGTTACGTGGCGAAAAACATCGTGGCCGCGGGCCTCGCCGATCGCTGTGAGATTCAACTATCCTATGCCATTGGCGTGGCGGAGCCGACGTCGATCAGCATCGAGACCTTTGGTACGGGCAGCGTGGACGAGTCGAGGCTCATCACGGCGGTGCGCAAAAATTTCGACCTGCGGCCCAAAGGGATCATCAAGATGTTGAACCTCCTGCGCCCGATCTACCGGCAGACCGCTGCCTATGGACATTTTGGCCGCACCGAGTTCGATCTCAGCTGGGAGCGCACCGATAAGGTTGATGTCTTGCGCGAGAGCCTCGGGATAGCCGCATCGATGCCGCGCGAGCCCCTGGTCCGGGCGAGTTAGTTTTCTACCCTTACAGGAGTCGATTTATGAGCACACAACCGATGGAAACGATCACACCCGATTACAAGGTGGCGGATCTCAAGCTCGCCGACTGGGGGCGCAAGGAGATCAGCATCGCCGAAGGGGAAATGCCGGGCTTGATGGCCTTGCGAGAAGAATACCAGGGTAAGAAGCCGTTGGCCGGGGCCCGCATCGCGGGCTGTCTGCACATGACCGTGCAGACGGCGGTGTTAATCGAGACCTTGATCCAGTTGGGCGCAGAGGTGCGTTGGTCGTCATGCAACATCTTTTCGACCCAAGATCATGCTGCGGCCGCGACGGCGGCCGCGGGTATCGCCGTGTTCGCGTGGAAAGGGGAGACGGAAGAGGAGTTTTGGTGGTGTATCGATCAGACTATTTTCGGACCGGACGGCTGGCGTCCGAACATGCTGCTCGACGATGGCGGAGATCTGACGCAGGTGATGCATGAGCGTTATCCGGAGCTGCTCCAAGAGGTGCGCGGTGTGTCGGAAGAAACCACGACCGGTGTGCGGCGCTTGTACGAAATGGCGCAGGCCGGCGCGTTGAAGGTGCCGGCGTTTAATGTCAATGATTCGGTCACGAAATCCAAGTTCGATAACCTCTACGGTTGCCGGGAATCCTTGATGGATGGTCTAAAGCGGGCCACGGGAGTGATGATCGCCGGCAAGATTGCCGTGGTGATCGGTTACGGCGATGTCGGAAAGGGCTGCGCGCAAGCCTTGAAGGGTCTCGGGGCGACCGTCTGGATTGCGGAGATCGATCCCATCTGCGCGCTGCAAGCGGCGATGGAGGGGTATCGGGTGGTGCGCATGAACGATGTCGCGGTGCAAGGGGACATTTTCGTCACCGCCACGGGCAATGTGCGGGTGATCACCCACGATCACATGCGGGCCATGAAAGACCGGACCATCGTGTGCAATATCGGCCATTTCGACTCCGAGATCGACGTCGCTTCCTTGCGTCAATACCGTTGGGAGAACGTCAAACCGCAGGTGGACCAGATCCTGTTTCCCGACGGCAAGCGCATCATCCTTCTGGCCGAGGGCCGCTTAGTCAATCTGGGTTGCGCCGCGGGCCATCCGAGCTTCGTCATGTCAGCGTCGTTTAGCAACCAAGTGCTGGCACAGATCGAGCTTTGGCACAACTTCAAAAGCTACCAGAACCGTGTCTATACATTGCCCCAGCACCTTGATGAAAAGGTGGCGCGCCTGCACTTGGCGAAAGTCGGTGCGGATCTCACGGTGCTCACCCAAGAGCAGGCGGAGTATATCGGTGTCCCGATCGAAGGACCTTACAAACCGGAATATTATCGCTATTAAATGATCCCCGCCGTGGCCGTGATCGCCCGTCCCGAAGGCGATAAAAACGCACGGCGGTTTCGTCAACAAGTGCCATGGGAACACCAAACAGCCATAGCCTCAGTTTCGAGTTTTTCCCGCCCCGGACGCCGGAGGCGGTCGGCAAGCTTCAGGTCACCCGCGATCGGCTAGCGCGTCTCCAGCCAGACTACTTCTCGGTCACTTTCGGTGCCGGAGGAGGCACGCGCGCGTTGACCTTCGAGACGGTGCAGGAGATCCGCGCGGCGACCGGGATCCAGGCGGCCCCGCATATCTCGTGCATCGGCAGCAGCCTCAGCAGCCTGCGCGAGATCTTGAGCACCTATCGGAGCGCCGGCATCAAACATATCGTAGCATTGCGCGGAGACCTGCCCTCCGGCGCGGCGGGGCATGGTGAGCTGCGTTACGCCAATGAGTTGGTGGAGTTCATCCGCGAAGAGAGCGGCGACTATTTTTTCGTGGAAGTCGCCGCCTATCCGGAGTTTCACCCCCAGGCGCCGAGCGCCGAGGCTGATCTCGAGAACTTCAAGCGCAAGGTCCAGGCCGGCGCCGATCGCGCGATCACGCAATATTTTTATAACCTCGATGCCTATTGGCGGTTCGTGGATAGCTGTGGGACGCTCGGCGTCCAGATCCCGATCGTGCCCGGTGTAATGCCCATCATCAACTGTACGCAGTTGGTTCGTTTTTCGGACGCTTGCGGCGCCGAAATCCCGCGCTGGATTTTGCGGCGGTTACGGGATTTTGGGGACGACCGCGTCTCGATTCGCAATTTCGGTATCGATGTGACCACCGATCTTTGCCGGCAGCTCTTGGAGCGAGGGGCCCCTGGGTTGCATTTCTACACCATGAATCAAGCCGAGGCGTCCGAGGCGATCTGGGCTAACCTCGGGTTGCGCCCGGAAAGACCCATGGTGAAACCCGCGGTCTCAGGCACCTAGCGGACCATCGTCACCCTTGGTCGCGCGACTTTCCACACGGACTCCTAAGCCCCCGCTACTGCTGGTCGACGATGATGAGTTGATCGTGGAATCGCTGGCGTTGGTTTTGGAGGACGCTTACGAAGTCCATACCGCCGCCACCCGACGGGAAGTCAAGGCCTTGTTGCAGAAATTGGATTATCAAGTACCGTTGGCCTTGGTGGATCTCGGATTGCCGCCGACACCGCATAGCCCGGAGGAAGGCTTCGCGTTGATAGGCGAGCTCTTGGCAATCGATCCGAGCGCGCGCGTGCTGGTACTCTCGGGGCAGGATACGAGTGCCAATATACAACACGCGCTCTCCTTGGGCGCCGTGGATTTCATTCCGAAACCCGCGGACCCCGCGTTGCTGCAAGCGCGTTTGACCCACCACGCGATGATCCGGGAGCTCGAGCAGACGGCGGCCCCGCCCGCTGGCGGGGTGGAAATGCTCGGTCATAGCCCCGCCATCGGCGCCCTCCGGGAACAGATCCGCCAGTTTGCCGATGCCCCCTTCGCCGTGCTCATCGAGGGCGAGTCGGGTGTCGGCAAAGAACTGGTCGCGAACCGCTTGCATTATGAGAGCCGGCGTGCCCGATTCCCCTTGCTGACAATTAACTGCGCGGCCTTTACACCGGAGCTTCTGGAGGCGCAGTTGTTCGGGCAGATCAAAGGTGCGTTCACGGGCGCGACGGCGACCAAGGGCGGCGTGTTGGAGGAGGCGGGCGGCGGCAGCCTGGTCCTGGACGAGGTCGGCGAGCTGCCGCCGGCCTTGCAGGTTAAGCTGCTGCGGGTGTTGGAAAACGGCGAATATTACCGGCTGGGCGAGACCCGGCCGCGGCGTTCCCAAGCCCGCGTGGTCGTGGCGACGAATCGCGATTTGCGCGCCGCCGTCAGGCACGGCTCGTTTCGCCATGACCTGTATTACCGCTTGAGCGTTCTGGCGATTCAGGTTCCGCCCTTGCGTGAACGTGGCGATGACTGCCTGCTGCTGGTGGAGCATTTTCAGCGTTTGTACGCGGCATCGGTGGCACCGTTCACCTTACACGAAGCGGCAAGACAAGAGCTGCTCTCTTATGCTTTTCCCGGAAACGTGCGGGAACTGCGCAATATCGTGATTCGCCTCGGTGCGAAATATCCGGGTAAGGAGATCTCGGCCGCGGCGCTGGCACAAGAGCTCGAAGCCGATATGGCGCTGGTGTCGGGGATGGGAGATACGGACTTCAAGAGCGTGGCCGAGCGGCAACTGCGAACGCCCGGATTTTGTCTCGATGAAATCATGGAATGTTGGGAGCGGCGCTACATCGACGCGGCGCTAAAGCTCAGCCATGGAAACCTGAGCCAAACAGCACGCCTGTTGGGCATCAACCGCACTACCCTGTACAGCCGGATCGAACGGCTCAATCACGCGCGACGCTGAGATGTATTACTCCTATTTCGGCTTGCGTCAAGCGCCCTTCAAGATCACGCCCGACACGCGCTTGTTCTTTCCGGGCGGCAATCGCGGGGCGGTCCTGGAAGCCTTGGTTTACGCGATCGCGAATGGCGAAGGCATCGTCAAGGTTGTCGGGGAGGTGGGAAGCGGCAAGACCATGCTCTGCCGCATGCTGGAGCGTGAATTGCCTGAGAACGCGGAGATCGTGTATTTAGCGAATCCCAGCCTCTCTCCGGACCACATCCTGCACGCCATCGCGTTTGAATTACATCTGCCGCTCGCGGGTGGTGAGGATCGACTCAAGGTGATGCACGCGCTGCAAGAATACCTGGTGAGCAAACACGCGCAGAATCGGCGCGTCGTCGCGTTTGTCGAAGAAGCCCAGAGCATGCCGCTCGAAACCCTGGAAGAGATCCGCTTGTTAAGTAACTTGGAGACGCAGGATGAGAAATTGTTGCAGATCGTTTTGTTCGGACAACCGGAGCTGGATGAATCCTTGATGAATCC
>JBOIDM010000097.1:0-5412 GCA_050740575.1 Gammaproteobacteria bacterium | reverse complement strand
AGCTCGAAAACTCAAGCCGCGTCCAGTGGCTAAGGTAGAGGTCACCGGCGGGAAGGGTGGTTACATACGCTTCTATTTTCCGGCTGGACTTCTCTTCCAGGACAAGCGGCGGAAGGAAGCTCGTATCAAAGTAGAACACCGAAGGCGCACCGTGCTCTATCGTTCTTCGTCGCGTAGCGCGCGTATGAGCTCACTGCTTGGCGTGCGCCACCCTGGCATGTGGGCACGAAAAGCGGCGCGGGACTGAATGGGAACCTTCGGCCTCTCAACGGCGGCTATCCGGGCCACGGGCTGACCGTGGCGCGTGATGATGACCTCTTCGCCGTTTTCGACGCGGTTGACCAACTCACTCAAATGGGCCTTGGCGTCGGCAAGACTAACAGTGCGCATAATGGATATGACTAATTAATTAGTCATATTATATCTCTTCCGACTCACGACGCCTAGCTACTGGGTGCTAAATCCGAACCGCGCTGCGCTTTGCCATAGGGACCTAGCCGTCAAGAACATCGCGCCTGGCCAGTACGTCACGTGAATCGGGCGGGACGCGCCTCTGCGCTACGATTTTTGGCTTGCGGGACTTTTGCGTGACGCCGTACGACATTCCGTGTGCAACGGGCGCGGGAATGTCTGTTGTTTAATCAATGACTTACAGGTAGAGCAGGGGACTGAACATCCCCGTGTCGGGGTTAGATTTCGTCCATAGTCGCCATAAAAACAGTGGGTTAGCACCCTATCCTTGAGTTCTAGTGCAAGGAATTTATTCCGCACGCCCTACGACCATTCCGCAGTGTCCTCCACGGCGGTCGCTCATGCGCCGCGCGCTGGCAAGCCCCGAGTTCCAGAGGCTCGCCGTGTAGCCCCTTTCCTCTCACCTTCTGGGGGCATTCGTCCCCCTTCTGCCTGTCAGGCGATCGGCAGTGGCGAAGACAGACATGCTTGTGTTTAATTGCGTAAATTAGAGATTGTATTTCTCAGTTGTGAACCCCGTACTTCGCGTTTGCGCCACACGAAGGGAGCGGCGTTTTGGTTGTGGACGGCAACGAATGTCTGGATCGCCTGCACGAGTTGCTCTGCACTGGCGAAACTCGCGCCGCGCAAGGTTTTGCGCCCGAGAATGCCAAACCAGATCTCGAGAGCCAACTGGCCGACGTGGGGGTGAAGTGGAAATGCACGTTCGGGTGGGCGGCGAGCCAAGCGTCGTTTTTCTTGTGAGTGCTGTAATTGTCGAGGATCACGTGAATTTCCTGGTCAGTGAAAACGTCCGCCACGACCTCATCGAGGAAGGCCTGGAAGTCGGGCCGCTTCTTGGTCGTGGTGGTCTTGGAGTGAATGGCTCCCGTGGTCACGTTGAGCGCGGCAAACAGGTTGATCTCCCATGACGCTTGTAGGTACTCTTCAAACCCCGCACGATCTTTCCGTTGCTGGTGTAGACATAGCCGGTGCGACGCTCCAGCGCCTGGATCGAAGGCTTCTCGTTGATGCTGAGCACCAAGGCGTTCTGCGGCGGATTCAGATACAGCCCGATAATGTCCGCGGCCTTTGCCGAGAACTCGGGATCGGTGCTGACGCACCACGAACGCTGGCGCCGCAACTGGACCCCTTCCTTGCGGTGGCATTCGGCGAAATGCTCCCGGACCCAGCCGACCGGGACTATGTCGCGGCGCCCCTCAAGAACGGCTGGCTCCGCGAGACCCTGCAGGACCCCGACGCGGTGGCGGTCGAGGCCTCGTTCAGCCGCCAGGGCCGGCTCATCGAGGCCGGCGTGCTCGAGGCGGGTCTCGATGCCGCCCGGAGCATCGGGGCCCGCAATAGCCTCGAGAAGATGCTCGCCCACCAGATGGCCCTCTGCCACGACCTCGCGCTCCGGCTCGGTACCCGTGCGATGGAGCGGGGAGATGCGGCGGAGAGCGCACGGCTCGTCCATGCCAGCGCGCGGCTCATGCGCTCCTACCAGGAAGGGCTCCTCACGCTTCAGCGGCTGCGGAGCGGCGGCCAGCAGACGGTGATCGTGCAGCACGTGAACGTCGCCAACGGCGGCCAGGCCGTGGTTGCGGGCGAAGTAGAGGGAGGCTTCGGTGAGGGGGGGTGAGCAAAAAATCGCGGAGCGACCCCACCTCCGCTACGACCTCTGTCGGGTAACTGCGTATTCCGGCGATTGTGATCACAATTCCGCGGAATCAGCGATCACAATCGCCGGAATACGCAATTTGCAACTCAGACCATGTGCTCCGTCTGTTGGGAATTTCTGGATCAAGCAGCTCGGGGAGTTCCTCGGTCAAATCCTGTTATAGAATCGCCGCGACCTTCGGCAGAAGCTTGCCGATTGCCTAATCTATTACAATCAATATCGTGTTCACAGCGGTGTCGATGGCACCACTCTGAACGCCTACGGTATCGTGACCTCACCGACTACCCCCACACATTTGCCCATAGGTGCAACGGAGTATTCGCGACACCGGTAAGCGTTTGAGTCGGATTTACATAGACCCGCCACGACCTCGATACCAATAACCATGACGCCCAAAAAACTCACTGGCGCACACCACCCCAGATTTCGTTCGCTTGAGGTGCGGCGCTTGCGGTGGTGATATGAATCGCGGTATACGTCATTCCTGCCCCCGTGCGTGTTCTGAGACTGGAAATGAGGGCTGGTCTTATTCCTAGGACACTGACTCGTCGGGTGCCGACACTCTTGCTGAGCCTGGCCAATGCAAAGAACTGATTTTGTACACTTCTACGAACTGCCCGTACGATGGGGTGATTTGGATGCCTTGGGTCATGTTAACAACGTTGCGCTTATCGGTTACCTGGAATGTGGTCGGGTTGCTTACTGCGATGAGGTCTTGGGTTTGCAATTCACCCCGGCCTTGAAGCAAGGCTGGATCCTGGCTGACATCCAATGCACATTCCACCAGCAGTTACAGTTCCCTTGCTCCATAGAAGTGGCGACGCGAATCAGTCGATTGGGCACCAGCAGTGCAGAGCTGGTCGCGGCTATATTCAAGAGAGGGAGCGATGGATTGATACTCAGCTCCCACGCCGTCACTGTCTGGTTTGACTATGAAAAGCAAGCCGGCACTCCGATCCCAGCAACAGTGCGATCATCGATTAAACGCTTCGAAAAGACCGCTCCCGATGAATCCGTCTCATCGCGTAAGTAGCGGAACCGGCTTGGCATGTATGACGCCCGCGCCCCTGGCGCCGGTGTCTCTGCGGCTCGGCCTGACGCGCCGGCGCGTGAAACGACGATCCAGGCTCGAAGCCGGCGACGGTCTGCTGCTCGATACGCTTGTTGATCAAGCGCTCGATCGCGGCCAGCAGCGGCCGGTCTTCGCCGCACAAGAACAAAAGATTAATGAACAAAACAAAGGGGCATTGATACTGCTTGACCCGAGTAGTGCATCGCGTGCGGTGTACGAGAGGAAGCCTCAGATAACCCAAAGGCGTAGACTTGAGGTAACAACACTTTTGGATACGTGATGACCGATCGATATCTCGCTGATCCGAAAGCCCCCACGAGGGCTAATCCCTGGGTCATTCGTTACATTCTCGCCGATCTCGACGGTACTAGAATGTCGTCCTACAGCGCCTTCCAAGCGTTCGAGTTGTTGGTGGCCTGGTTCCACGAGCAGTTGCAACAGGACCGTGCTAGCTGTCATACAGAGTTGACCTGCGAGCTGGCCATGGTGGTCAGAGCGGAAGTTGGCGTCGAGGCTTTGTTGCACAATCCGGAAGACAGCTTGCGTCGGGTAGCGATGACGTACGCTCGGAGCAACGCCCCAGCACTGCAGCACCAGGTCGCGAACGCTCAGTTCTTGGCGTCCATTCCTGGTCTTTTGGCGGCTTGTGAAGAGTCTTTCCGGTTTTTCCCTGAGGCCGAAGGGTTTTGTATCCGTGCACGCGCCGCCAGAACTGCGTTTGGCATTTTCACCGCTACCGCACCCGAGCACGCGGTCAACCGTATGATTAGGGCGGGAGAGAATCCCGAACTAATCCAGGAAATCTGGAGTCGCTCAAGCTCTGATCAGGAATTGGAAGGACACTTTGACTGGCCGAACGCCACGACCGCCCAGCGCGCCTTCATCAATCTGCTGCGTCCCTATAAAGACTCCAAGCCTCACCCAGGCCCTCTACGGGCTGTGCACGAACAATATGAGCTTGCGCCGCAAAGTATCCTTATGATCGGTGAAGGCATTACCGACCTGGGTTGTGTATTAGAACATCCCGATCGACTCACTCCGCAGTCAAGACTTTACGCTCATTTCGCCTTTCAGCGGCAGGGAGCCGCGTCGACTGAGAGGTTTGCCGGTATCAATGCCGAGTTACGCGAAGGTCACCCCTTGGGCCTTACCTGTTTCGGCAATCTTTATCCCGAAGCGGACCGGCATCCAGGCATCATTATCTTGGAACATGGTTTTCAAACCTTGCTAGCTATGGTTGCAAACGGGCTAATCGTGCTCAAGCCCACACCACCACCGCTGCGTGATTCAGATCTCACGCATAGCATTTACAGACGGCGCGCCACGCCTGCACCGCGTCGTGCACGGATGGACTATCCTATCGAAACGAACGATGGCGATTCGGAGCAGCCCTGAGAAATTAGCCGCTCGTCCAGCTAATGCTACCGGAGCTGTCTCATGGTATTAGATCGTCGAGAATGTTTCACTAAGTTTTCCCTTCGTTCAGCGGCTCTCTGTACGACTACGAGGGTGGGGCTTCCCGCACATCGATTCGCACAACCCCGTAGTGTCCAAAAACTCCATCGACGCGGGTTTATAGGCGTTTTGTCGCGATTGAACCGACGCGGGGAGTGGCTGATATAATGCCGCGCCACTAGCCAGTCGCACTATGAGATCGGAAGTTAATTGCGGACTACAAACAATGAAAAAGCTAATTGTTTTCGATCTGGATGGTACGCTTGCCGAAAGCAAAGCGTCTCTTGATGTCGAAATGTCAGCACTTCTGCGTGACCTTCTCAGCATCGTCAAAGTGGCCGTCATTTCCGGAGGCAATTGGCCACAGTTCGAAAAACAACTGCTCTCCAATCTTCCCCATGACCAACGCCTGAAGAATCTATCTCTCCTTCCTACGTGTGGGACAAAGTTCTTCCGATATGAAGGGGCGTGGAAAAAGATCTATTCAGAAGACTTCACTGAGAACGAAAAGGAGACCATCATCAGTTCTCTGAACGCGGCGCTTGAATTGTCGGGTTTCAAGTCAGGAAAGCACTGGGGAGAAGTGATTGAAGACCGAGGCAGTCAGATTACATTCTCGGCATTAGGTCAGCAGGCCCCCATTGAAGAAAAGAAAAGATGGGACCCGGATTTCGCCAAGCGGAAGAAAATCAAAGCAATCCTTGAAACCATTATTCCTGACTTTTTCGTCCGGCTGGGTGGCACGACATCTGTT
>JBOIDM010000096.1:0-6884 GCA_050740575.1 Gammaproteobacteria bacterium | reverse complement strand
GGTTGCAGTTTAGGGCTGTTGGTTGCACGTATGCGGGAGGTCGCTTATTTTATAAACGGCGGTAACGGATCCCCGGGGATAATTCGCTTAGGGTCCGGTACGAACAAAAAAAACGCCACTGACTCGGCAAACCGGTGAGGCGGGAGATTAGGCATCATGAAGCGTATACGATTTGTTATCTCTTTGATCTGGCTCGGGTGGTGTGCGTTAGCACTCGCGGCCGTCGCTAAAGACGCTGAGGAGCTAGTGAAAAGTACGGCGAATCAAGTCACGGCGCGGGTTAAAAACGAGCGTGCGGTATTGCGTAAGGATTCGGTGCGACTACACCAACTTGTCGATGAACTGATCATTCCGCACTTTGACTTTGCGCGCATGTCCCAGTGGGTGCTCGGCAAGCATTGGCGCAGCGCCGATGCGGCGCAGCGGGCGCGTTTCGTAGAGGAATTTCGCAAATTGCTGGTGAAGACCTATGCAACGGCCCTCCTCGAGTATGCCGATCGCGAAACACGCTATTTCCCGGTGCGGGCGGAAACGGACGCCACTCTGGTTACCGTGCGCACAGAAATAGAACAGCCTGGCAGCGCCGTCGTTCCCATTCATTACCGCATGCATGTCAAGGACAACGCTTGGAAAGTATTCGATGTCTCTGTGGACGGCGTAAGCTTGGTGGCGACCTATCGCGCATCGTTCGCCTCCGAGATCCGTAAATCGGGGATCGATAGTCTTATCAAGAGTCTTGAAACCAAGAACGCAAAGAAGTAACTCCGACCACGGGATAGCGCTCGCTCAAGAGGCTAAGGGGAGTTGGTCCTTGGCGGGAGACGTAGACATCGAGACGGTTCCAAGCATTCTCGCGCTAGGCGCAGGGATGTTCACCGATTCTTCGGTTGTTGTGGACTTGAAAGCGGTGGCAAGGATCGACAGCGCCGGCCTTGCGCTGTTAGTCAATTGGGCCCGGGAAGGTGGACGCCATAAAGTAGCGATTAGATTTCAGAACATCCCGGTCCGCATGCTGGCGATTGCCAAGATCTGCGGGGTGGATAAGATATTGTCCGCCGAGGCGTTTAAAGGACAGAATCCGGTTACGGTAGCGAGAGCTTGTGAATAAATCGTTGCGAACAGCCTCGATCGCCAGGAGCCGCGGAGCAAACAACGAGACCTATTAACTTAGATAGGCGAGGAGCGAGCAGGCGACACAGCAATCGGGATGCGCAGTAGATTTTTTCACAACCTTTGGGGCTAAAAAATTAGCGGACGGAACCCCGTACGCATATTTGCAACGTGACGCCACAACATATCAAAGCGCTTATCGAATCGGCGATTCCTCACACGGAAGCGATCGTGGACGGTGACGGCGGGCACTTTCGGGCGCGCGTCATCAGTCCAGCCTTTGGTGGTCTTGCAACGCTGCAGCGCCACCGCCTGGTGTATGCTGGTCTCGGGACTAAAATGGAAACCGAGATCCATGCGTTATCAATGCGCACTTACACACCCGAGGAGTGGGCAGCCGCGAGGCCGCAGTGACTGCGGGCGTCTCTCCTGCGTCTCGGTTGAATGGGGATGTCACGATGCACGCTAGCAGCGAGCACATCCCAAGCACCATGCGCTGACATGGATAAGCTCATCATCACGGGAGGCGTGCCGCTGCAAGGCGAAATCCGCGTCTCGGGGGCGAAGAACGCCGCGCTTCCTATCCTCGCGGCGACCTTGCTCGCGGACAGCCCCGTCACGGTGGGTAATGTTCCCCACCTCCGCGACATCACCACGACCATGGAGCTGCTCGGCCGCATGGGGCTCGAGCTCATGGTTGATGAGCACATGAACATCGAGGTGGATGCCACCACCATCAAGGAGTTTTTCGCGCCTTATGAACTGGTTCGCACCATGCGTTCATCGATTTTAGTCCTAGGGCCGTTGTTGACGCGCTACGGCCGCGCCGATGTCTCCTTGCCGGGCGGTTGCGCGATCGGCTCTCGGCCGGTCAATATGCACCTTCACGGCTTGAGCGCCATGGGAGCGCAGATCTCGGTGGAAGGCGGCTACGTGCGTGCCAGCGCGAAACGGCTCAAGGGCGTGCATCTCATGCTGGATATGGTGACCGTGACCGGCACCGAAAATTTGATGATGGCGGCGACGCTGGCGCAGGGGACCAGCGTGATCGGTAACGCGGCGCGTGAGCCCGAAGTGGTCGACCTAGCGAACTGTCTCATCGGGATGGGCGCCAGGATTGACGGTGCAGGCACGGATACGATCGTCATCGAAGGTGTGGATAACCTCCATGGCACCAAGCACAATATCATGCCTGACCGCATCGAAACGGGCACTTATCTCGCTGCAGCGGCGATGACAGGAGGGCAGGTGAAACTGAAAAACACTCGCCCGCATTTGCTCGAAGCCGTGTTGACGAAATTGGCCGAAGCCGGAGCGGACATCGAGACCGGCGCCGATTGGATAACGCTGGGCATGGCAAATGGGAAACCAAAGGCTGTCGATATCTATACATCACCGTATCCAGGGTTCCCAACCGACATGCAGGCGCAGTTTACGGCAATGAATTGCATTGCCGAAGGCACTGCGGCCATCACGGAGTCGGTATTCGAGAATCGCTTCATGCATGTGCTGGAGCTCCAGCGCATGGGTGCAAACATCCGCTTGGAGGGCAATACCGCAATTACCTGCGGCGTCAAGCACCTTGCGAGCGCACCCGTCATGGCGACCGATCTGCGGGCTTCCGCGAGTCTCGTGCTTGCCGGTTTGGTGGCCCGGGGAGAAACCGTCGTGGACCGGATCTACCATATAGACAGAGGCTACGAGACCATCGAGGAGAAGCTGGCTCAACTCGGGGCTCGCATCCGTCGCGTACCGAATTGAGGCGTGGTGGCACTTCCAGAGGTTGAAATGATGCCTCAAGCAGGACGCGATCGAGGATCGACGTTGGCCATTGCGGTGTCCAAGGGCCGCGTCCTCTCGGAGTTCCGAGCCCTCCTCGATCGCATGGGGATCAAACCCGTCGAGGACCCGGAGACCTCGCGGAGTCTCGTGATCCCGCTCAAGGATCGGGGGCTGCGCCTGGTGATCGTCCGCGCCGCGGACGTGCCGACGTATGTCGAGTACGGCGCCGCCGATCTTGGCGTCGCCGGTAAGGACGTGTTACTGGAATACCGGGGCGAGGGTTGCTATGAGCCGCTGGACCTCGGCATCGCTCGCTGCAAACTCGTGGTCGCGGGGAAGGCCGAATTTCTGCCGCGCGCCGGACGGATGCGCGTGGCGACGAAATACGTGCAGACGACGCGTCGACATTTCGCGCAGAAGGGAGCCCAGGTCGAGGTTATACGTCTTTATGGATCGATGGAGCTCGCGCCTTTGGTTGGATTGGCCGACTGTATCGTGGACTTAATCGATACCGGCAACACGCTAAAGGCAAACGGATTGGTGATACTCGAGACCATTGCGGAGATCAGCGCACGGCTGATAATCAACAAAGCCGCAATGAAGGTGAAAAACACCGCGGTAAAGGCGATCATCGCAGAGCTTGGGGAGGCGGTGGATAAGACCGCGACGGATCGCACGCTGGCCATGAGTGAGCATTAACGCGTTTTGCTAATGAAAATTCGACACCTAGATACGACTGACCCGCAGTTTGACGATGAGCTTAGCGCCCTGCTAGGCCACGATAGTTCAGCCGATCGCGAGATTGCCGAGAGAGCGCGCGCGATCGTCGACGATGTGCGCCGGCGCGGCGATGCCGCGCTCATTGAATACACCGGGAAGTTCGACCGCCGTCAGGTCGTTGGCCCGAGCGATCTCACGCTCTCCAACGAGTGGTTGTGCAATGCCCTGGCGTCCTGTGAGCCGCGCCTACGGGATGCCCTGGAGACGGCGGCCAGCCGCATTCGCCGCTACCACGAGCGGCAGCGACAGGCTTCATGGAGCTATCGGGAGGAAGATGGTACGGTGTTGGGGCAGCGACTGACGGCGATGGATCGGGTTGGCGTTTATGTGCCTGGCGGCAAGGCCGCCTATCCCTCGTCGGTCCTGATGAACGTCATTCCCGCCAAGGTCGCGGGCGTGAGCGAGATCGTCATGGTGGTGCCCGCGCCTGAAGGCAAACTCGAACCGATCGTACTCGCGGCGGCGGCCATTGCGGGGGTCGATCGGGTGTTCACGGTGGGCGGGGCACAGGCGGTCGCGGCGCTCGCCTATGGGACCGAAACCGTCCCGCGTGTCGATAAGATCGTCGGGCCGGGAAATAGTTATGTCGCCGCTGCGAAGGCGGTGGTGTTCGGGACGGTCGGGATCGACATGATCGCCGGCCCCTCGGAGGTGCTCATCGTCGCCGATGGCGCGGCGCCCCCCCAGTGGATGGCGATGGACCTTTTCGCGCAGGCCGAACATGACGAACAAGCCCAGGCATTGTTGTTTTCACCCGATGCATCATATTTGGAAGCGGTCGCGGCGAGCATCGAGCGCGAGCTTCCGGCGATGGAGCGCGCATCGATCATCGAGGCGGCCTTGTCTTCCCGCGGGGCCTTGATCAAGGTGCGGGACATCGAGGAGGCGATTGATCTCGCTAACCGTATCGCACCGGAACATCTTGAGCTGGCGCTGGTGGATGCGGAGCAATGGGTGCCGAAGATCAGGCACGCGGGGGCGATTTTCGTGGGGCCTTACGCGGCCGAGGCGCTAGGTGACTATTGCGCGGGCCCCAACCACGTGTTGCCGACCGGCCGCACGGCACGCTTCTCCTCGCCGCTGGGCGTCTATGATTTTCAAAAGCGGTCCTCGTTGATCATTTGCCCGGCGCTGGCGGCAAGCAAGCTCGGTCACACGGCCGCCGTTTTAGCGCGTGCCGAAGGGCTTACGGCGCACGCCCGTTCGGCCGAGTACCGAATCCTGCCCGAGCGCGGATGAAGCGCTGCGCCGAGCAAGCGGCCGGAGCGAAAGATCCGGCGCGGATCGACGACTGGGTACGCCTCGAGGTACGGGAAATTGCGGCCTATACCGTCCCCGAATCCCACGGATACATCAAACTCGATGCCATGGAGAACCCTTACTCATGGCCCGACCATCTCGTCGGCGCGTGGCTCGATGTTGTCCGCCATGTCCGGCTGAACCGCTATCCCGACGGCGACGCTCGCGCCTTGAAGGAGCTGCTCGCGATCTATCTCGATCTGCCTTCGGAATTGGATCTTCTGCTCGGTAACGGTTCCGATGAGTTGATCCAAATGATCGGGTTAACCGTGGGCGGGCCGGGCCGGTGCTTGCTGGCACCCGAACCCACATTTGCCATGTATCGGATGATCGCGAAGATCACGGGCCTCGAGTATGTCGGAGTGCCTTTGAGATCCCCGAATTTCGATCTCGACGGCGCGGCGATGCTCAATGCGATCCAAGCTCGCCAGCCGGCCGTCGTAGCCTTGAGCTATCCCAACAACCCCACCGGAAATCTATTCGATCGCGCGCTCATTGAGGAGATCATCGCTGTAAGCCCCGGTTTAGTCTTGATCGATGAGGCCTACTTTAGTTTCGCTGGCGCGACCTGGCTTGATGAGCTATCGCGTCACCCGCGCGTATTACTGCTCCGCACCCTTTCCAAGATCGGATTGGCAGGGCTGCGCATTGGCATGCTGATAGGAGCGCCGAATTGGCTTGCCGAGATCAATAAAACCCGGTTGCCGTACAACATAAATTCTCTATCACAAGCGAGCGGCGCGTTCATGCTGGCACACGCCGCGGTGTTCACGGCCCAGGTTGCGCAGATATGCTCGGAACGTCAGGCACTCTATCATGCGCTCGCTGCGATGCGAGGCCTACAGGTGTGGCCCAGCCGCACGAATTTCCTTCTCCTACGCATACCCGGCCGGGCCGATCGGGTATTCAATGGGCTTAGGCAGGAGAACATACTTGTAAAAAATTTAAATGAGCAGCATCCGCTCCTTATGGATTGCCTGCGGGTGACGGTCGGTCGCCAGGAGGAAAACCAGGCGTTTTGTGCGGCATTGACGATGCACCTGTGCGAATAAAGCTACGCTGCGAAACCCACAAGCGCGTTCGTTATGTATAATTCGCTTCATCTGAACTGCGGTTTCCCAGCATATGGAGATGGCATGTGAGCGATGATGAGGTAGATTGCAAGCGGCGCCAATTTCTTACCGCGGCGGCGTCGGTCGTGGGCGGCACGGGCGTGGTCTTGGCTGCAACGCCCTTCGTGGCCTCCTTGCAGCCGAGCGCCAAAACATTGGCCGAAGGCGCGCCCATCGAAGTGGAGATCAGCCATCTCAAACCCGGACAGCTGATGCGGGCCCTGTGGCGAGGTAAACCCGTATGGGTGGTACGCCGCTCGGAAGAGGCGCTGGCGACGCTCGATGGGCACGATGAGGAACTGATCGATCCCGACTCCGAGGAGCCGCAACAACCGCGGTATGCGGCGAATAAGCACCGGTCGATAAATCCCGAATACCTAGTGCTCATAGGAATTTGTACTCACCTTGGGTGCTCACCGGCCTATGTTCCGGCGGGGGAATCGTCGGAGTTATCATCGCAGCTCGGGACGGATTGGCGCGGAGGTTTCTTTTGTCCTTGCCACGGTTCGCGGTTCGATCTCGCCGGGCGCGTCGAGAAAGGATTTCCGGCCCCGAGTAATCTCGTCGTACCACCCCACCGGTACTTGAGTACGACTCGCCTAGTGATCGGGGCGGATGAGAAAGGCGTGACATGAGCAGCCATAGCGGGCACCGGTCCCGATTGCTTGATTGGATCGACGCGCGATTTCCGCTGAGCAAACTCTGGAACGAGCACGCGGCGAAATACTATGCGCCAAAGAATTTTAACTTCTGGTATTACTTCGGTTCGCTCGCGCTGCTCGTCCTCTTCATCCAGATTGT
>JBOIDM010000095.1:0-12977 GCA_050740575.1 Gammaproteobacteria bacterium | reverse complement strand
GGTGAGGAGGCCGCGGGGGAGGTAGTCTTGCGTGCCGGCGTGGCGGAGGCCGTCCACGGCGTGCTGGAGGGGCGCGCGGCAAAAGTCGAGGGACGAACCCTCCAGAATCGCCTGGTAGAGCGCGGAGCAGCCCAGGGTGAGGTGGTCGAGGGCGATGTCGAGATGGGATGCTTCCCGACGTTGCATCGCCCACTCGATCGTCTGCGCCGCGCGCTCGGAGACTGACTGTAGCGTCGCTCTATGCGCGTCGCCAGCTTCCGGCGGTCGCGGGCCCCCGCTACAACTCACCTGCCACGCGGCACGCTCCGCCTCCGTCAAGAGTAGATCGCAATACTCGAAGCCATCAATGGAATACAGCCACGGGTAGTCGGGCTGGCGCTTCGACTGCATCTCTTCGCCCTCGCGGAAGCGTCGCTCTGCCTCAGACCGGCGGCCCCACTGGTACAGGGCGTCGCCATGGGCCGTGCGCGTCTCGATGTAGCTGTGCCAATCCGCATCGCCGCTGCGGTCGGCGTAAATCACGGACTGCTCGGCGTCCGCCACCGCCCCGGCTATCTCGCCCAGCGTCAGCACCAGATCGCTCAGGCCGCTGGCGCTGATGGCGGCGTTCTGCCAGTCGAGTTGCTTGATGCGCATCTCCAGCCCAGCCCGCATCGGCTTAAGGGCCTCGGTCAGCCGGCCCAAGGCGCGCAGACGGAAGGCGGCTTCGTGCAGCAGCCAGGCTTGGTCGGCATCCTCGAGCGCGGGCGAGACCCGGCTCCACGGTTGTTCGAAGAAGCAGCCGACCGCTCCCAAGTCGGAGCCGAACGCGCCGAGTTTCTTCACTGCGTAGTTTTCCTCCCCCCGGACGATGCGGGCGAAGTAAACCTTGTCACACGCCTCCTGTTGCAATCCCGCCTGGCAGCCATGTATCACGGGCTTGGTAGAGCGGTTGGAGGTCTTCCAGGGTGGGCTGGGGCTTGTCCTGCGTAGTCGCGCAGAGGTGTTCGTAGAGCCGCCGGTGCGCGGCGCGCCAGGCTTCAAAGTGTTGCGTTCGGCGCTCCTTGGCGAAATACTCGCGCAGTAGCGGGTGGGCATCCAGCGAGACCAGCGTGCCGGCCGTCCCGGTTCACAATGAGCAGCTTCGCGGCCTCCAGCCGGGTGTAGGCCACGTTGCGCTGCGCCTCGCTCAGCCCGACGAGCGCCTCGGTGAGATCCGGGATGGCGGGCGCTTTCAGCAACGCGCTGAGGCAGTCGGCAGTCGCAGGCCGGTCGAACAACCCCAGTAGCCGCAGCACGGCCAGCGCCCGTTTCCCTTTCTCGCCCTCGCTCTCGAACCACCGCACATAGGCATCGATGACGCGGAAGGCATCGCCGCCCTGTTCGTCGCTCGCTTCCTCTAGGTCCACGAGGTCGCGCTTGCGTATGTCTCCGGCGTGAGCGTCACGAAGGTAGGTGCCGAGTAGGTTCAAGGTGAGTGCGTGGCCCTTCACATCCTCGACGAGTTTTTCGAGTTCCTTCTGCGTGCCCTTGACGCCGAGGTTCTTGAGTAACGCCACCCCGGCCGTCTGGGACAAGCGCGGCAGCTTTACCTCCGGCGCGGTGGTCTGCCAGTAGGCGCGCAGGTCCGAGATCGAATACCGGGTGGTGACGATGCAGAGGCCTTGGCCGGTGGCGGCCAGTCCTTTGAGGAGGGCGGCGAGGCCCTGGTCCTTGAGCTCGCCGGGCGTGGGCGAGGTGGGCGCGTATTGCAAGGGTTCCACGCCATCGAGGATAAGGAGCGCCCGCCGCTCGCCGACGAGCCGGGCGAGGCGCCGGCCTTTGTCGAACGCGCCCTGTGCGCTGGCCGCCATCTCTGCATCGCCGAAGAAGCTGAGGGCTTCCTTGAGAAACGCGTCGCTTGAGGCCGCCGTCTGCTCCCGCGTGCCCTGGCTGTAGAAAGACCACGCGAAGACGGCGTCGCACCCCGGCCAGTCCTGATGCGCTAGGTCCGCCGCCCACTTCGCGACCAGCGAGGTCTTCCCCTCGCCGCCGAGTGCGACGAAGGTGAGGACGTGGGGGCGTTTCTTAGTCCCCTTGCGAGCCTTAGCCCAAGCGTCTTTCAGAAGCTTGGTTTCCGCTTCGCGCCCGATGAGCTTCTCCGGGGCGTATTTAAGGATGGGGGAGATGTAGGCGGGGATGAAACGAGACAGTACTTGGCGTGGAGGCAATGGGTTGAGAGGATTGACCACGCTTTGACCATCAGGGGGCAGAGAGATAAGCGCACCCACGGGAGGCTTGATGACGACGGGCTGAGCGGTGAGTTCGCGATAGAGGGCCAGGTAGCCGGGAACACTGAGATCGAAAGGTTTGAGACGATAGCGGGTGTCGCCGCGCAGAGGCTGAGGGATCGCGTCTTCCGTCGCGCTGTCGAGCAAAACGGGGATGAACCGCTTGTTGCTCTTTTCGTCGTAGAGGTAGTTGTAGAGGATCCTTCCCTCCCAGAACACGCCGCGTCCCTCGTCTGCGGCCGTTCTCCCTTCGACCCGCTGCCGGTAGATATCGGTGCAAATCACGAGAACAAAGGCGGCCTTGTCCGGGCGAAGCTGCTCCTCGCACCACCGGGGCCAGCCCTGGGGCGGGCGGACATGGTATTGGTCGAGCTCCACGTCCACACCCTGGCTGCGGAGGACGTTGGCCAGTTCGAGCACCCGCCGGGAGTGGGCTGTCGTGTCGTGGCTGTAGCTGATGAAGACCGTTTTCTCGCTCACGGGTCCTGGAAACTCACGGAATAGAGATCTTAAACGCCCTTTCGGCACAAGGCACGGTACGGCTGGCTCGTAAGGTATCAAACTTTCGAGTCCTCGGCCTATTGTCGGGGATTATTCGGGCTCAAAGACGTACGATGTTCGTTCTTGAGCCGCCGGATGCATCGGCACAATTTGAAAGCAAGACCCGGAGTGCAGCGTTGGCCCCCGATGGCTAAACTTCAACCATGACAATCGTTGAGGGGATGCACGTGACTATGGCTACGAAGACCGAAAGGCTTGCGGCGGAGACGGTGACGGATCCTCGCTGGGCGGCCGTAGCCGCCCGCGACAGGCAAGCGGACGGTAAGTGGTTCTACTCGGTCAAGACGACCGGCGTGTACTGCCGTCCGTCCTGCGCGGCGCGCACCGCGAGGCCCGAGAATGTGCGGTTCCACCCGACTGCCGCGGACGCCGAGCGGGCCGGCTTCCGCCCCTGCAAGCGCTGCAAGCCGGATCGGCCCGCGCTCCTTGAGCAGCATGCGACAAAGGTGACGGAAGCTTGCCGGCGCATCGAAGCGTCGGAGAGCGTGCCTAGCCTCGAGGAACTGGCAAACCACGCGGAGATGAGCGTCTACCACTTCCACCGCCGGTTCAAGGCGATCACCGGGCTTACGCCGAGGGAGTATGCGGCGGCCCATCGTGCAAAGCGTGTACGGAATGAACTTGACCGCAGCGGCACGGTGACGGCGGCCATTTTCGATGCTGGCTACAACTCCAGCGGGCGATTCTACGAACAATCGAATCAGGTGCTCGGCATGACGCCTACCCACTACCGCGCCGGCGGCACGAATACGACGATACGCTTCGCCATAGGCGCGTGCTCCCTCGGCTCTATCCTCGTCGCTCAAAGCAAGCGTGGTGTGTGCGCCATTCTCCTGGGAGAGGATCCCAGCGCGCTCGTACGTGATCTGCAGGACAGATTTCCGCGCGCCGAGCTGATCGGAGGTGATGCAGAGTTTGAGCAACTCGTGGCCCGAGTCGTGGGTTTCGTCGAAGCTCCCGCTCTGGGCCTCGATCTGCCGCTCGATGTCCGCGGGACCGCGTTTCAGCAGCGCGTCTGGCAGGCATTGCGGGAAATACCGGTAGGGTCGACGGCGAGCTACACGGACATTGCGAGACGGATCGGTTCGCCGAAAGCGGTTCGGGCTGTGGCCCAGGCCTGCGCAGCGAACGCCCTGGCGGTAGCGATACCCTGCCATCGTGTGGTGAGAAACGATGGTGCGTTGTCCGGCTACCGATGGGGCGTCGAACGCAAGCGCGTCCTGCTCGAACGGGAAGCCCAGACATGAGCGGCAGCATGGACAGCTCCCGAGTTTCATGAGGCAAATCCTGCACGTCGACATGGACGCGTTTTTCGCGGCCATCGAGCAAAAGCGGAACCCGGATCTCGCGGGTAAACCCGTCGTCATCGGCAGCCGGGGCGATCCGCGCGAGCGCGGCGTCGTATCGACTGCCTCGTACGAGGCCAGAAACTACGGGGTCCATTCCGCTATGCCCCTGCGCGCGGCCTTAAGGCTGTGTCCGCAGGCCGTATTTCTAGCGGTGGATTACGAGGAGTACGCGCGCATCTCGGCGATCATCAAAACCATACTGCGGGAATTCACCCCGCTGGTCGAAGATGCCGGTCTCGATGAGGCGTACTTGGACATCACCGGCCTCGAAGCGGCGCCGGAGGAGGTTGCCGGCAAGATAAAGCAACGCATTCGGGAAAGGACCGGCCTTAGTTGCTCCATCGGGATCGCGCCGAACAAGCTGCTTGCCAAGATCTGTTCCGATCTCGACAAGCCGGATGGTCTGACCGCCCTCACCGAAGCGGAGTTGAAAAATCGCATATGGCCGCTGCCGGTGCGCAGCCTACCCGGCATCGGGCCGATCACGGCGGAGCGCCTGGTTCCGATGGGCGTGACCACGATCAGACAGCTTGCGTGCTTGCCGCTCGCCGATCTGGTGAAGGAATTCGGTCCGGCGCAGGGCGAGCTACTCTATCTCAGCTCACGGGGCATCGATCGACGGCCCGTGGTCACGCATCGAGAACCGAAATCCCACAGCCGGGAGCGCACCTTCCAAGTCGATATCGGGGACCCGGAAGTGCTCGCGAGCGTGATTGCGACGCTGGCGAGGGAGGTGTCCGACGATCTGCGCAAGGACGGCTATGGCGGCAGAACCGTCGCGGTGAAAGTGCGGTTCAGCAATTTTGAAACCCATACTCGCGAGAAGACCTTGGACCAAGCGACCGATTCCAGCGAGCTTATCCGGCAAGCCGCTCTTGATTGCTTGCGGCGCGTCGCGTTGAACAAAAAGGTGCGGCTCATCGGGATCCGGGTCGGCGGGATAGAGAGATCGCGCTTCCAGTAACACTAATGGTCCGGTGAGAACTTGGCCGCGATCACGGCGGCTATGAGCCGCGCTATCCCACCAAGGCGGACACCACACACACCGTTCCATGCTGGACCGGGTCTCTCGTATCTCAACGAGGACCTGCGCCAGATCTACTGGTCTTCCAGCGCGGTTGCGGCACTGGTTGGACAGCACTCTATCCTTACCTTTTCGACTGCACCCACGTCGTGAACTTAGTCCAGTGGCTCAGGACCCTGGAGAGGCCACAGGACTCCTGGTTTTCTTGATGCCGCCTGCGGGCCTGCTGATGGGTACGAACAAGTCCTTCGGTATCCGATAAAAAAGAGAGGCCCAGTAGAGTTTTCCCTGATGAGTTTCCTCACGCGCCTTTTTGCGTCTATTCATCGGGCGGGCCGCCGGCTATTAGAACCGCTCAGTATTGGTATGACTCGGGGTTGCGTCGTTCCAGATCGCGGAGTGAGCTTAAGAAACTGAGCCATGATCGCTCGCTTCATGATTAGACCTGACAATGGCATTGATAACGAGTCAACGTTCCTTCGCCGGATCATCGTGCCTCGTCCAGTCTGTCGAGCAGGCGCAGCGCGGCCTCTGGGTTACCACGCGCGGCCCGCACGCGGAATCGCGTTTCGGCGTCGAACTCGGCCAGCGCGGCGACCGACAGCTCTTCCATCAGCTTGTTGACACTCAGCTTGCGCGATCTGGCGAGTTGCCTGAGCCTTTCGTGCATATCGTCTGTCATTCGAACGGTGAGGGTGGCCATGTCTTTACTCCGCAATTAGGCCTTCGGGTCGAACCACACGAAGGCCGGTGAAACGCAACTCCGCGCCTTTGAAGTCCCTGACATTTTTGGTCACGATCGCCTCCGCGCCGCCTGCGATGGCGAGTTCCACCACATGGTTATCCGCCTCGTCCGGTAGATTGGGGCGCCATGTGTAATAGATCCGCGTCCATCGGCAGACGTTCAAGAAGGCGTCCAGAAGTTCTTCCCGTTGCTCTGCGGTTAACGCGCACTTTTTAAAAAGCGCTGCCCGAGAGAGGACCGCATCGTATTCATTCATGAGAGCCGCCCCCATCAACGGTTGGTAGCTTCCCCTAAGACATCGCCGCAACACCTCGCGGCTTGCGCCCGCCGGCCCGAGCAGTGCGGCTACAAAGATGCTGGTGTCGACGACAATGACCGTCACGCGCTAATGATAGCACATACGCTGTCATTGAGAACAACCTGAGAACGCCCTAGCGCTGACGCCCAAATCCAACAAGCAGCTCCGAGCATGGGCAGTTGCTAATGATTCGAAAAGTAAAGTCATCTACGTCGTTCCGGCAGATCCGACGTTACTTGCTAAACCGTTGATGTAACCGAGGCCTCGGTGTACGCCTTCGCCTCGTACATTTTCCAACAATTGAACCGCTGGCCCAACAACGGCGAGCAGGGATACCCCGAGGCCATCTACCGGTTCAAGCGCGACTGACCGCGGCGAAAACACTCCCGCGGGCGCCTCTTAAGTGAAAGGGATCACATGCCGGTGCATAAGTGGTGGCATGGACACGGTGTTTCTGCGTAATATTCACCCCACGGCCCACGCTGTCTCGGGGAGGCGCCGGTGGAATAGGCGAGCGGTGTTGTGGTCCGTCGGGTTACGTATATATTCTCGAGCGAGGACCCCATGCAATTTATAAGAATACAATCCTGGGCCCGCCTCACCGCGCCGCGCTTTCTCATCCTCTATTGCGGATTGCTGGGCCTCATCATCCCGCTTTGGGTCATCATCAGCTATGCGCCTTACGAGGATTACCGCGCGATTTTCATCGTCGTGCTCATATTGATGGGTTTCGGCTTCGGCATCAATGAATTATGGCTGCAAACCACTGACATCGAGCAATTCCAAAAAGAACTCCAAGACCTGGACGATAAGCTGCCCGCCGAGGAGCAGTTCGACAGCTTAAGCCCCGCGCTCTATCGAATCGTGCACGGCCGGCTTTACGAGGGTGTGCAGGTGAGTAGTCTGCGCGCACCCTATACGCCTTATTTGATCGGCGCATTGATATTACTCGGACTGATTGGAACCTTCGTCGGTTTGGTCGACACCTTGAGCGGTACGCGCGAGGCGCTGCGTAGCACGGCCGAACTGGAAACCCTGCGCGATTCCTTGCTGGCCCCGATTGCCGGGCTGGCGCGCGCGTTCGGCACCTCGGTCTCCGGGGTAGCGACCTCGGTGGTCCTGGGCTTGGCGGCTACGCTGACGCGGCGCGAGGAAAGCCGGCTCAATTATCTTGTCTCGGGCCTCGCCGCGAGCTCGTTGACCGAGCTGCATCCGGTTGCGCGGCAGACGGCGGCGCTCGAAATGCTGGTCGAACAGGGGACGGCCGTTCCCGCCGTCTTGGAGCGTTTTCAGGATGCCGTGACGGGATTGATGTCCGCGCGCGAGGATACCCGTAACGCGCAGGAGTTGCTCGCGAATCACGTCGCCGGCGCCATCAGCGAGAAGGTGGAGCTGATCCGAGCGGATTTGAACGTCGCCGTGCAACGCTTTAGCGCCGAGATTGAACCCGCCATCAAGGGCATACTCGTGCACGCGGCCGGCATTATGGATGATGCCGGTAAAGATCTTTTCTCCAAAGTCCAGGCCCGCTTCGATAGCGGTACGGAGCGCGATCGGGAACAACGCGAGGAACTCTTGAACTTGTTCGAATTGGAGCGGAACGCTCGAAGCGCGCAAGAGCTTCAGCATTTCGACAAGTTAGCCGTCCACGCCCAGGACCTTACCGGCGCGCTACAAGCCTATGTGGAAACCATCGGTAAACACTATTCCGGTTACCTGGAGAAGCTGGAACAGCATGTGGCCAGGGTTGATGCAAGCTGGCGTAATGACGCCGAAAGCCGGCTCAAGGAGGGCGAGACCCAGCGCCGCGCGCTCGAGGGTCATCTCGACGCCGCTCGCGCTCGATTCACCCAGGAGTCCGAAGCGCTGGCGGCGCAGCACCAGGAACTCCTGGGACGGATGCACCAGCACTACCAGGATCTGGTGACGCGTTTTGACCAACAGACCTCCACGCTCGCCGCTCAGTCTGCCAAGACTCTATCCGAATTGTCGGAAAAATATGCGGTAATCGTCGATCGGCACGAGGAAGACCGGCAGCAATTGCGCAAGACCTGGGGCATTGAACAGGGGCGCCAACAGCGGCAGTTCGACTCCATGTTGGAAAAGATGCGCGAGGATCTACAGGATCGCCGGCGCGCCGATACCGAGCAGATCACCAGCCTGAATGCCTGGGCGCAACAGTTGGTGAAACGCGTGGAGCTTGGCATCGCGGACAAGGCCGCCGGTTGGGATGCGCATTTCAATAAGCTCATCGCGGCGCTGGCGGAGACGGCGGAAGCTTTGCACTACGGAGAGCGGGCACGTATCAAGGAATTCAAGGAGATCGTGCAGGTGATTTCCGAAGCGGACAAACATCGCGGTGACGAATTGCGGCGCTTGATCACGGCCTTGCGTGAATCGAGTTAGAAGCGCCGCCGAGCTACCGTGAAAATCTCACCGACGCCGCCTGCCGATGAAGGCATGGACGCCACCCCCGCGTGGAGCATCTGGCCGGCAATCGCCGATATCATGGTCGCTCTCCTCGGTATCTTCGTCTTGCTTTTCGTTTGGTCCACGGTGCTGCAAATCGAGTTGGCGGTGCAGCTGCGGGAAGAAAAAGAAGCTCGCCAAGCGGAAGCCGAGCGATTGGCGGCGCTGGAGCGCGCCTTGGCGAAACCGCTGGCCGAAGGGCGTATCACCCTCAGGGAGGGCCGCATCGAGGTGCAGGGCAGCGTATTGTTTCGGTTAGGATCGGCGGACCTGTCCCCGGAAGGCCAGCAACTGATCGTAAACATAGCCATGCCGTTGCGGATCTATACCGAACAGGGCGAGATGAATGTGATGGTGAGCGGCTTTACCGATGATCGGCCGTTGCGCGGGATCACCAGCCCGTTCCGGGATAATTGGGAGCTGTCGACCGAGCGGGCATTGACCGTCATGCGCGCGCTGATTGCGGAAGGGTTCCCTCGCGGGAAGATTTTCGCCGCCGGATTCGGCGAAACCAAGCCCATCGCTCCTAACACCTCCGAAGCCAACCGCGCCCGTAACCGGCGCGTCGAGATCGCGCCCGTGCCGACGCTGGAATCGATTCCAAACTAGGCGCTTTTGCCTAGGTTTCAAATGGCGGGCCGCGCTTTGCCCCCTTGGGTTTCAATTCCTCGAATTTCTTTCTCAGGTTTTCCATCTCTTCCTCGAGCTTGGGCAGTATGTCCTCGCGCAGGGACTCTTCCGCTTCGCCTTGCGCTTTCTGAATTTCCTCCAGCAGCCGCCGCCATTCCTCGCGTAGCTGAAGGGCTGCGTCGGAGTCCGGAAGGTTTTCGAACTCCCGCCGGAAACGCTCCGTCTGTTCTCGTAGGTTCCGGAGGCCTTCGGTCATCCCTCCAAGCAGCTCGCTAAACGGGAACAGTGGGGCCGACGCCGGGACGCCTTGAACCGTCGCGCCGTCGTCGAGCGGCGTTCCAACGCCGGCGTGAATAATCTCGACTTGCTTTCGTTGCGCAACGGAAGGGTGATCGGCGATCCGGAAGCGGGCATCCGTGGTCGCCAACGCGCGCTTCTCCTTGACGATCTCGAGGTTGGCGATAAACCCATTGGGATCACGAGGCGCCACGGAAACGACGGCGCCCACGGGGTCATTCTCAAATACCACGAGGTCACCCGCCGAGAGGCCGTAGGTTTCTTCAAGCTGCATTTTGAGATGCAGAGTTCCGTCCGCGCAGCCGGAGAACAAGAGGCTAAGCGCCAGAAAAAGCAAAAAGGATCTCAAGTTCATGTCCACTCTCCACGCGCACGATGCTAAACGGGCCGATGCCTTTCGCTTCGGCGGTCCCCGCGCCAATATCCCATGCTCAACCGCGGACCCGCAAGTACCCGCCGTGTCCGGCGCAACCGGTGTCCAGCCGGTATCTCGCCCCCTCTGCACGGTATCCTCCGGCAATCGGGTCCGCGGCGAGCAGAAGCGGTGTGTCGAGATCGATCCAATCGAAGCCGCCGAGCCCCGCCGCAAAGTGGGCGCTAAAGCCCATGGCGAGGCGCGTTTCCACCATCCCACCGATCATGAGACCAAGGCCGGAAGCGCGCGCGATTGCGGCGATCTCGATCGCCTGTACGACACCGCATTTGGCAAGCTTGATATTGATGACCTGGGCGAGCTTGTGCGCACCGATCCGGATCGCATCCGCCGGGCTGCGGCAGGATTCATCGGCGGCCACGGGCATTCCGGCCTCGCGCGCCAGCTTCCCGAGTCCATCCCAGTCTTCACGGGCGACCGGTTGCTCGAGCAGCGCCACTGCGATCTTGGCAAGACGAAGATCCCGCAATAACTCCAAGATCTGCTCCGCCGTGCAGCCGGCGTTTGCATCGAGGATCAATCGGCATTCAGGATGGCCGCGCCGAATGGAGCGCACCCGCTCGCCGTCCGCGCCGAGATCGGCTCCGATTTTCACCTTGATGGTCGAAAACCCGGCCTGCCGATAACGCGCGGCCAGATCTTGCGCGGCGGCGGCGGGGCAGATCGGGATGGTGATATCGGTGACCACCTGGTCTTCGCAGCCGCCGAAAAACCGAAACAAAGCCGCGCCCCAACTGCGTGTCAGCGCGTCGATCAAGGCCATTTCGATCCCGGCGCGCACCGCCGCGAGGTGCGGGATGCGCTCTGCGAGCTCCGCCGCGATGCGCCGCCATGCACCCGCGTTCTTGCCGGCGAGCCATCCGACTTCATCGGCAAGCGCGGCGCGGGCGCTCGCCAGATCCTCGACGGTGATCGGGGGCAAAATAGGCACCTCACCCCAGCCGCGCGCGCCATCAGCCAGTTCGATGCTAACGGCAAGATTGCTGACTGCCTCGAGCGCCGATGCGGCGGTCGCAAAGGGCGCGATCAAGGGCACCTCCAGCGGGTGGCTCTCGACCTGCGTGATTTCAAGACTGCTGCTCATCGGCGCGCGATATCCACAAGACCGCGAGGCCGGTAAGCGAACACGCGGTGAACGGTCGCCGAGCCATCGAAAGCCCGGAATGATGCCCTTGTATCATCATCCGCTCAGAATTTCTATAAGCATTGCAGCGCGACATTCTCCATGGCCCACCTTCACGCACTCGACATAACTTCTTCATTTAAGCGCAATAATAGCGCGTCATAGTGACCGGGCTTCTATCCTTGGGATGCGTCGATGAAGACGATTCATACGCTGGGTCCTGTAGGGGATTATCGGTCAGTCTGGATCTCGGATGTTCATCTTGGTTTTCCAGGGTGCCGCGCCGAGTTCCTGCTCGACTTTTTGCGTTCCACGCGCTGCGATTATCTTTACCTGGTCGGGGATATCATCGATCTGTGGCACATGAAAAAGCGGCTGTATTGGCCGCAATCCCACAATAATGTCTTACGCACCCTGCTCGGCAAGGCCAAGCATGGCACCCGCGTGGTGTTTGTTCCTGGAAATCACGATGAAATGTTCCGCGACTACGACGGCATGGTCCTCGGCAATGTACTGGTCAAGAATGAAGTCATCCATGTCACGGCCGACGGACGCCGGTTCTTGGTCTTGCACGGCGATCAATTCGATGCCGTGGTGAAGTACTCACCATCCCTGGCCCTCATCGGCACTAAGGTTTATGACGGTTTGCTGCGTTTGAACCATGTCGTTAACTACGGGCGCCGCCGGCTCGGATTCACGTATTGGTCGTTGGCCGGCTTCATGAAGCACAAGGTGAAAACCGCCGTACAATACATGAGCAACTTCCAAGCGGCGCTGTCCTATGAAGCCGCCCGACGGAAGGTGGACGGATTGATCTGCGGTCATATCCATCGGGCCGAGATCACCAGCATCAACGGGGTGCTCTATTGCAACAGCGGCGACTGGGTAGAGAGTTGCACCGCGCTGGTCGAGTTGCGCGACGGATCCTTGGAGCTGGTGCATTGGTCGGATGCACGGCACTCCTTGAAGCAGGTTCAAGCCGTCGCGGCCTAAGCATGGCGAGGATCGCGATCGCCACCGATGCCTGGTACCCTCAGGTCAACGGCGTGGTCACAACCCTGGAAAAGACCGGCGCCGAGCTCAGCATCCTTGGGCATGAAATAGTCTACATAACGCCGCAAGGATACCCTACAATCTCGTGCCCGACCTATCCCAGCATCCGGGTGGCGTGGTTTCCCTTTGCCCGCGTCGCCAAGACGCTCCGGGAGTTCCGCCCCGACGCGGTCCATATCGCCACCGAGGGCCCGATAGGTCTCGCGGTACGCCGCTACTGTAGGCACCGGCGGCTAAGCTTCACCAGCTCCTACCACACGCAATTCGCCGAATACGTCCGCATGCGCGCGCCGATACCCATCGCGTGGAGCTATGCCTACCTCCGCTGGTTTCACGGCCCGGCCGTCTACACGCTGGTCCCCACCCGTTCGGTGCAACAACGGCTCCTTTCCCATGGTTTCAAAAACGTGGCCTTGTGGGCGCGGGGCGTCGATAGCGATTTGTTCCGGCCGCGCCCGAAGGATTTTCTGGATGCGCCGCGGCCGATCGCGATGTATTCCGGCCGGGTGGCGGTGGAAAAGAACATCGAAGCGTTCTTGGCTTTGGACCTGCCCGGCAGCAAGTTTGTCGTCGGCGACGGCCCGGACCTGCCCATTTTGAGCGAGCGTTATCCCGCGGTGCGCTTTGTGGGATGGAAGCGCGGCGAGGAGCTGGCCTCCTACCTCGCGGCCGCCGATGTCTTCGTGTTTCCGAGCCGCACCGACACCTTTGGTCTGGTGCTGCTCGAGGCGATGGCTTGCGGCGTT